>CAJWAY010000155.1 GCA_913020685.1 uncultured Flavobacteriaceae bacterium | reverse complement strand
ATCCCGAAATAATAAAACAAAGATGTCAGTGCTGAAAAAAAGATGATGATCGGCAGTGCCTGAAACACAAATATAAAACCATATTGATCAACATCACCAAACTCTCCCAGTAGCATCTTGATTCCCGCTTGGGTATATTCCAATAGCTTTACAAAAAAACTACTGATGTATTCAAAAAAGATTTTGATCCATGAGATTTTTATCACGCCAAAGGCGATGATCAATTGAGCAAGAAGTCCTAAGCCTACAACCCTCCACGGAATTTTCTTGCGGTTATTGCTTAAGGCATAGGCTATCATTATCAAAACAAACATGCCAAATATTCCTCTTGAAAGAGATTCCAGATTCATGCCTTGGTGGGCAATCATTTCCATAAAAACCAAATGGGATTAAGTGTCGATAAAAAAGTAATTATTTCCGATGTAATAAAGCTGATTTTTTTAATGATCAGTATAAGTAACATTCCTGAATAATTATTTGTATTTCCAATATAAATATCGGATTTATTTAGATATCATTTCCAAAATCATCTCACGAGTCGTCATCAATTTGATTTGGTGAACAGAGTCTTTATAGTCACCAGAGGAAAGTCGACTTTCCAGTTCATTTAACAACTCCTTGGCTGTAGGATTTTTTTTCATTTAAAGAATTTAAAAAGACATGGGTACTTCCACCAACAATACTTTTGAATCAGGTTCTACAACAAAAAAAATTTTTTTGGCTTCCCAAACCCCCATAGCATCACGTTGCTTAAGCTGCTGATCTCCAACCTTTAAAGTTCCCTCAATAACAAATATATAAACCCCGTTTCCTTGTTTTTTTATTGTGTATTCTGTTTCGATGGCCCGGTTAAATTCTCCCATGTGAAACCATGCATCCTGATGAATCCACATCCCATCATCATCTTCATTAGGAGATAAAACCTGATAAAAGGTATTGGGTTTTTTATATTCCAATATTGATTTTTGATCATACCGAGGCTTAACATTAGGTGTTTTGGGGATTACCCAAAGCTGAAGCAAGTTGATTGGTTTGTCTTTATTTTTGTTATATTCACTGTGAAAGACTCCTGTGCCAGCGCTCATCACCTGTATTTCCCCTTCATTAATTACTCCCACGTTTCCCATACTGTCTTTGTGTTCTAGGTCTCCATTGAGAGGAATGGTTATGATCTCCATGTTGTCGTGAGGATGCTTCCCAAAACCCTTTCCTGGTGCAATAGTGTCGTCATTTAATACCCTTAGGGCACCAAAATTCATCCGCTCTGGATCATAATACTGAGCGAAACTAAAAGAGTGATTTGCAGTCAACCACCCATGATTTGCATTGCCACGGGTTTCAGCTGAATGATAAATGGTTTTCATTTAATAGTTTTTACAATTGTTGTATATACAAATATATATTAATTTTTGGGATTTCCTTTTTCTTTTTGAACTTCATTTAACGCGTCGATCAGTTCTTTTTTGGCGTCAAGATATTCGATTAGCGTTTTAACTTTGGCTTCGGTTTCCTTTTTTTCTCTGTATTTGCTCTTTTCCTCTGAAATTGTTGATTGTATCTCCTTGTAGGTAGAATAAACAAAGCCCAATACGATTGCTACCGCTATGAGGACGGCTAATATTTCCTCTGTGTCGTTTAAATTCAACATTATTAAAGATGACTCTAAATTAATAATTCCAGACTATCTTTGACATCAAAAAAAAATCAAATTCTTTTGCTAATGAAAAAATTTTCCAATGTTTTGGTGAGAATTTTAGTCATTTTTACTGTCAGTCTAGAAGCTCAAGATAGCCTACAACAAAAAATTTCCTTAAAGGAAATTACCTTAAATGCAGTAAGGATCAAAACTCCCAAACGCATTATTCCCTTTGCCATAAGCCACAGAAGTTTTAAAGCCGACCAGTTAGGTTTAGCCCAGAATTCTTTACAGGATTATCTTACCTCGGTTCCGGGGCTATATGCTCAAAATACTCAGAATTTTGCCCAAGACTTGAGGATCTCCATCAGAGGTTTTGGCGCGCGATCGGGATTTGGTATCCGAGGTATACAACTGATTGTGGACGGTATACCTGAAACAACTCCCGATGGTCAAGGGCAATTGGACAATCTCCCATTAGGACT
>CAJWAY010000154.1 GCA_913020685.1 uncultured Flavobacteriaceae bacterium | reverse complement strand
AGGAATTTGAGCTGTTTGCATGGGCACACAAAATTGATGGGAAAAAAGTTTTTGCTGAATCGATAATAAAGAGAGAAAACAAAGTTTATGTAGAGGGAAAAGGACTTTTTATAGATCTAGGAATTAATCCACCAGAGTTTTTAAGTTCCAAAAGTTAAATTTTATATTATTTTTGACATTAAAAAGTGGCTCATAGATTGAATACTAATCATAGGGTTAACTCCTGAGCATCGTGGAAAAGTTGAAGCATCAACAATATAAACATTCTCTAAGCCATGTACTTTTCCGTCTAAATCTACAACTCCCTGTTCTGGGTTTGGGTTAATTCTTGCTGTACCCATCTGATGTGCTGAACCTAAAAGCAATCTATAAGGTTGGTTTTTGATTGATAAAATTTTACTTAAAAAATATTCTATATTTTCATTTTCATTTCTTTTCCAATGCATTGTTGGGGAAGCAGAAACCATAATTTCCTCTGCGCCGGCAAGATAATAAGATTTTACTAGTTGTGTTAGCCCATCAAGAAGATGATTATTATCAAAATCATTTAATTTATACTTCCAGAGTGGACCAGTATTAATTAAAGAACCACTACTTGTATCAGATGTTAGAACAATTGCTCCAGACCAATGATTGTAACTTTCAATAAAATCCTCAGCTGAGGAGACAAAATTTGGAAAATATGGGAAAAAGATACTTGGGTGCATTGGCAATCCTTGTAATAAGTACCCATAGTTATTGGTTTTGAACAAGAAATCCTCAGAATGCATACCTTGCATACTTCCATACCAGGGCTTTTGTTCTTCATTAAATTTTGCAGCAACTCCCGAAACTGGGTGAGTCTTTAAGTTCTTACCAAGTTGTGGGTTCTTATAACCACTATTTAACAAGACGCTTGGTGTGTTTAATGATCCACCTGCAAGAATAACTTTTTCAACTTCGATTTTTGAAACTGTTTTATTGTTTTCTACTTCAATGTGTGTAGCTTTATTGTTATCTATAACAATTTTTTTGATGCCTGTATCACTGAAGATATCACCACTGAAATCTTCATTCTCCAACCAGACCTTGTAAGATGAATTTCTACTTTCGTACCCACATCCAAAGGCACAAAAACCACATTCCATGCCATGAGTACTGCGATTATTTTTTGGAATGACTCGATAACCAATATTGTTTTTATCAAATCCCTCTGCTAATTTTTCTTCTTTCAATGGAATATGATTAAATTCTGTAGTCACTCCGAGATTATCAACTACATGTTTGATACTTTCTCTAAATGTATCAGAATTAAAGTAATCTTTTTGTTTAGTCAGTTCATCCCATTCATTCAACACTTCCGTTGGTGTCTCAAGTGAGGTCTGCCAATTGATGCTTGTACCACCACCTATACTTTTCCCTGCAAGAAGTTGAATTCCGAACCCTCTTGTAGCACTGAGTCCATAATGTTCAAAAAAGTTGTGATACCCAAAAGTTTCATTGTTTGTCTCTTTATTGAGATAACTTGCTTTATCAAACACAGCAACATCATATTTTTTTGAGAGAGTATGTGCTGCTATACCTCCACCAGCCCCACTACCAATGACTGCTACCTGGACTTTTTCAGGTAACGAATGCAATTTTTTATCTACTGTTCCATTGATATGTTTTGGATATCTAAGTTTATTATAAATTACACCTTCTCCATCAAGAGATCTCGAGATACAGTGACCCATTAATACAAAAATATAGATACCAAGTTTCCGTAAAATTAAAATATTTGATCCCTGGAGATATGAGAAAAAGTTCTTAATGTTCTTGTTTTTTATAAAAAGCTCTCTAAGCCTAAATGAGAAAATATATAGAAAAAGCTTAAGTTGTAAAATATTACTCTTGTCTGGAAATTTCTCTAATGTGAATAAAAAGTAATCCAAGGCTTTATTGCATTCATTTTCATCAAGATTTGGGTAAAAGTTTTTAAAAATTGATTTGAAGCTTTTAGATACTCTTTTATCCATATATATATTCTACAGATAGTTAGTAAAGTGAGATTGAATTTTGACAGTTTTGGCAGTCATTAAGGCCTTTTGAAACCGCAGATTTGCAAAAATTTGTGAATTATAATTTTACTATGCCTGATAGAGACAATACTTATTCAACTAATCAAA
>CAJWAY010000153.1 GCA_913020685.1 uncultured Flavobacteriaceae bacterium | reverse complement strand
ATGGCTCCGTAGCTCAGCTGAATAGAGCATCTGACTTCGGATCAGACGGTCATAGGTTTGAATCCTATCGGAGTCACAAAAAAGCCTTGCCTGGTGCAGGGCTTTTTTTTATTGACGGGTATTGGTTTAAATTAGAGCCTCAAATCTATTTAAAAGAAAAAAAATGAAAAGAATTTTACTCACAGCAAGTTTGTTTTTCGGATTTACAGCATTTTCCCAAACTGTATATATGCCTACCTTACCATCAACGAATATTACATATCCAACTTCTACCTTATCTGATACCATTAATCAGTCCACCCAGGGCCCTTGGGATTTTTCTGGGGTGACAACAACAGGTATGGGTTCGATCACATATCAACCTATTGCTAATTCTGCTTTTGCGAGTTCTTATCCTAATGCTACTCATGTTAAAATTGAAGGCGGAGAACAATTTTTCTTGGGATTTGAAACCGATAAATCTACATTTCATGGAGAAAGAACAGTCATCATAACTAGCTACCCAACTCCTTTAATTTTAATGCCCTACCCATTTTCAGTTGGAGATGTGCACAATCACTCGAGAACTCAAATCCCTTTTACATGTACTGGCTGCCCCCCCGCTATGTATAGAAATGATGCGGTGAATATTCAAGCTTTGGCATCTGGGACCCTCACGATGCCAGATAATACTGTACACAATAATGCCACACTAGTTGTAAATACTCGGACTTTTAATGACGGTCAAACTGGATCATCTAAATGCGATTTATTGTTAAAGCAATACCAATGGTGGGTATCGGGTTATCCTTTTCCAGTTGTGCAGTCTATTGAATTTACTGCCGGTCAGTTCTGTCCTCCTAATATAGACTATAGACAATCTAAATTTTTGGTAGGAAATCCAAGTGTTGGAATTGATGAGTCTGAATCAAGCATAGCTTCTATTTACCCAAATCCAACGAATGATATTTTAAATTTAAATTTCATGTCTTCAGAGAATACTGAAAATGAATTTATAATTAAAGATGCTACTGGCAGAGCCGTTTCACAGGGTGTTGTTACCCCAGGGGTTAGGAATATAAATGTCCAGAATTTGGCTAAAGGAGTTTATACACTAACACTTGTTAATGATGATAAAACAGTTTTGAGGTTTATTAAACGATAATCACCGTTTTAATCTTATAGTTTTATAGAGTCTAACTCCTAATGTCAAAATTAAAGAGATAAGAATTAGGCTAAACAAGCCCCAAAGCCAATTAACTGCACTTTTTAGAGTGACAAGAAAGACAATTGAAAATAAAATAATCGTTGCGACCTCATTCCAAACTCTAAGATGAAAGGAGCTATTTTTTGTGTTATTTTTTTGAAGTTGACTGAATATTTTGTGACACCTTAAATGGTATAGGTATAATAGAAAAACAAAAGAGAGTTTAACAAGCATCCAAGGCTGCTCAAGATAGATTGGATTAATCCAAACCATTAGAAATCCAAAAATACTTGCTAATACTGCCGAGGGCCATGTGATTATATACCATAACCGATATTCCATTATTTTATATTGGTTTTGTAATATTTTCTTAGAAACGGGTTCCAGCTGACTCGCCTCGGTATGGTAAATAAATAATCTTACGATGTAAAATAACCCTGCGAACCAAGTAATTACAAAAATGATATGAAGAGCCTTGATGTATAAAAAATCCATGATACTTAGTTTATAATTGACACTAAGAAGTCGTTTAAATTCATTTTATTGCTTTTTCTTTTGATTTTTCAAAATCTGATATCCATCCTGAAAGAACATCTACCCATTCGTCGTTGTCATTTATGCAAGGGATTGTATGAAATTCTTCTCCCCCCGACTCAAGGAATTCTTCTTTTCCTTCCATAGCAATTTCCTCTAGAGTCTCAAGACAATCGGAAACAAAAGCAGGAGTTACAATAGCAAGCTTTTTGATTTCCTGTTTTTTAGCTTTTTGAATAATAGTTTTTGAGGTGTAAGGTTGCAGCCATGGGTTCACTCCCAATCGTGATTGAAAAGATGTTGATACTTTTCTTTTGTCTAAGTTTAGTTCAGAAATAACTCTTTCAGTTGTTGAAAGGCATTGATGCCTGTAGCAAAACTCATGTGCTTTTGATGGAGTTTCACAGCAGCTTTCGTCTATTTTACAATG
>CAJWAY010000152.1 GCA_913020685.1 uncultured Flavobacteriaceae bacterium | reverse complement strand
TTAATTTTTGATTTATTTATGATTGTTTCTGAATAAGAAAATTTTGAATAACTGAGGCCAAAACCAAAAGGATACATAGGATCGTAATCAATAAACTTGTAGGTTCTATTATCCATACTGTAGTCCGAGTAATCAGGAAGTTGACTCAATGACTTTGGAAATGTTATGGGCAGCCTACCAGATGGATTTACACCTCCGAAAATGATGTCAGCAATGGCATTGCCTCCTTGTTCTCCTGGGTACCAAACATAAAGTATGGCATCAACCAAGGGCTCAATTTCCTCAAATTCAATTGCAGACCCTCCAAAAGCAACCAGTACTATGGGTTTTGTTTTAGCCTTTTCTCTAATACTTTTGATATAATTGATTTGATTTTGTGGGAACTTTATATTTATTCTATCTCCATTGGCATCGGAAGCAATAGCATCTCCTTCCTCTCCTTCAATGAGGGGAGAAATACCCATAAACAAAACAGTTGCATCAAAAGACGATGCCATATGTGCAGGTCCACTTTTCTGTTTTTTATTGTTTAATTCAACACCCATTTTGTATTGGACCTTCACACCTTGAGAGATTTTTGACATGATGCCCTCAAGTGGAGTAACCATATTTGGACTTAAGCCATGATAATTACCCAAAAGCACATCTATATTGGCCGTATTTGGGCCCGTTAAAAATAGGCTCCTAATGTTTTTACTTAAGGGTAAGACATTGTTTTTGTTTTTTAATAAAACAATTGACTTAGACGCTACCTCTTTTGCTAAGCGTACATGCTTTTTAGAATTTATTTCATCAATCCCTAAGGTGTCAAACGGAACGGTGCCTTTTTTTTCAAACATTCCTAGTTTGAATCTAGTCATTAACAAGCGTTTCAATGATTTGTCTACTTTTTGCTCCGTTAACAAGCCCTTTTTAACGGCATTTGGAATTTCGGCGTATAGACCTCCACAATTTAAATCTACCCCTCCATTAATTGCATAGGCAACGCTTTGAACATCACTGTTTTTATATTTGTGATTCGATTTTATGTCATTGATGGCTCCACAATCAGAAACCATATGACCTTTAAACCCCCAATCTTGTCTTAAAATTTTTTGTAAATTATTACTTCCGCAACAAGGTTCACCATTGACTTGATTATAGGCACACATCACAATTTCAACATTTGCATCCACCAAATCTTTGAATGCAGGTAAATAGGTTTCATATAAATCTTGTTTTGATACCGTAGCATTAAAATGATGTCTATCCTTCTCTGGCCCTGAATGAACCGCATAATGTTTAGCACATGCCGCAACTTTCAAATATTTAGGGTCGTCCCCTTGTAAGCCCTCAACAAAAGCTTTTCCAATGAGTCCAGTTAAAAATGGATCTTCACCATAGGTTTCATAGCCTCTTCCCCAACGCGCATCTCTAAAAATATTGATATTTGGAGACCAAAAAGTCAAGCCAGTATATTGGTCTTTTATCCCTTTGGTTTGTGAGATATTATACATCGCTCTGGCTTCATCCGAAATTGCATTTGCAGTCTTATGAATGAGTTCAGAATCAAAGGTTGCTGCCATTGCTATTGGGACAGGAAATACAGTGGCCTTACTGGCTCTGGCTACGCCATGAAGACATTCATTCCACCAGTTGTACTGGTCAATACCATATTTATCTAAAGAAATTGAAGAATTAACCATTTGAGAAGCCTTCTCTTCCAATGTCATTTTTGAAATGATTCGGTCGGCACGACTTTCAAAAGAATTAATTTTTAGATTAGATTCCTGGCCAAATGAAATGAAACCAATTAAAAATATATAATTATGTAATTTCATAAACATTTAAAATAGGGCAACTATTTTATTTACGAACGTTCTCTTTGATCTCTTTTAGTTGTTTTTGTTGCTCTTTTATGGCATTGATGAGAACTGGTATAAGTCCTTGGTAGTTTACAGAGAGGGTTCCTTCCTTGTCATCAGCTTCTTTTACCAGCTCTGGAAGCACTTTTTGTACATCTTGTGCAAGTAATCCAATTTTAGCATCTTTATCATTGAATCTCATAGTATAAGTCTTACCATCTATTTTTAGAAGTTTAGCCAAAGCACCACTTATTGAAGTGATATTTGATTTAAGTCTCATATCAGAATCTATTGTTAACTCTCCGGAAAGCGTT
>CAJWAY010000151.1 GCA_913020685.1 uncultured Flavobacteriaceae bacterium | reverse complement strand
AGACTTGATAAGGTACGATATTAGCGTGCTCGTTTCCAACGCGAGCTGGATCTTGTTTGGAAAGTAGATAATTGGTTCCCATGTTAACTAAAGAAGCTATCTGAGCATCTACTAAAGCAATATCAATGTTTTGACCGGTTCCAGATGAACTTCTATGATTCAGAGCTGCAAGTATCGCTGTGCACGCGTAAAGTCCGCATAAAAGATCCGCAACCGCAACGCCAACCTTTACAGGTTCTTCATTAGGGCTTCCAGTTATACTCATAAGCCCTCCATAACCTTGTGCGATCAGATCATATCCGGCTTTATGCGAATTAGGGCCATTTTGTCCATATCCTGTAATGGAACAATAAATAAGTTGTGGGAACTCCTCAGAGATTGATTGATAGTCCAAGCCATACTTCTTTAAGCTACCTACTTTAAAATTTTCTATAAACACATCACTGTCCTTTAGAAGTGTCTTTATAGTTTTTACATTTTCTTTTTTAGATATATCCAGGCTAAGTGATCTCTTATTTCTGTTTGAAGCCAAAAAGTAGCCACTTTCATTAGAGTCATGCCCATCTTTGTTTTTCATAAAGGGAGGCCCCCAATTTCTCGTGTCATCACCACTTCCTGGTTTTTCTACTTTTATTACATCGGCTCCATAGTCTCCTAACAATTGAGTGCAAGTCGGCCCGGCAAGTATACGAGACATATCTAAAACTTTTATGCCTGCCAACGGCCCGGTAATAGCAGGATTTGAAATACTTTTTTTGTTCAAGGCTATACTCCAATTAGCTTTGCGTGTAGTATATAACTGAATGACGATAAGCGAACAAAACTTTTGTCATTTTTTGGGAAATAAAATTTTATTTTGATGCAATTTATGGACTTAAAGGGAGAAATAGGTGATTAGAGAGGATTTCAGCACGATAGTTAGAAAGGTTCGAATTTTTAGTGGACTAATACTTTTTGCCTACGTAATCATGCATCTGTTAAATCACTCAGTTAATCTTTTTTCAATTGAAGCTGCTGACGCGATCAGGATAAATTATTTTCGACCTATTTGGCAAAATCCTGTAGGGCTATTTCTGCTTTATGGTTCTCTGTTGGCGCACCTCATATTAGGTTTCGCATCCATTTTAAATAGAAAGTCTTTTAAGATGAAAGGTAAGGACTGGATGCAGATTGTATTTCCTGTTTTAGCGTTGCTATTTTTAGCACAACACATTGCTATAAGTTTTATTATAACAAAAATTTTTGGGGGTGAGGAAACATACTCTCTATTTTTTGCTGCAATGAATACAGAGAAACCAAATGACTTGATAATGGGAGCGATATTTTTCTCTCTGATGACGATCTTTATATGGGGCCATGGTGTAATTGGTTTAGATGCTTATTTAAAACAACAAGCAGCACACCACAATCGTTTCATGTTTTATTTGCGTTATTCATCAATTTTTCGCTTTATTTATTGGTTTGTGCCAATAGGAGCCGTTTTAGGGTTTCTTTCAGGTTTAAGAAATATGAGCTTTATTGCCCAAATTCAGTCTTTTGAACTGGGTGTGGCAACACAAGACTACCTATTATCCATAATATTTAAGTATATTCCTCAGGAAGCATTTCCAGTAATTTTTCAAATAGAACCTATCGTTATGAAGTACTATCCTCTTTTTGTACTTTTTGTTATTTTGGTGTGCGTTTTTAATGTGGTAAGGGCCCGTTTTTTTGGAAGAATAATCGTTAGTTACCCAGGTGGAGAAACTGTTTCAATTCCTAAAGGCACTTCTATTTTAGAGGCTAGTCGTAAAGGAAAAATTCCACATCAAGCTATATGTGGAGGCAGGGGACGGTGTACTACTTGCAGAATAAAGGTTACAGCTTTTAGTGGTGAATTAACTGCCCCCAGCAATCATGAAATAAAAGCGATTGAGCGTGTAGGGCTTGATGACAATGTTAGATTAGCCTGTCAATTAAAACCAAGTAATGATATATCAGTTCAACCATTATTAAATCCTGAAAATACTCTTGAAACAGTTAGAAGTGCACGGGCGCTTACAGGTAAGGAGCAGGAAACAGTAATCCTTTTTGTTGATCTAAGAGATTTTACAAAGCTTTCTGAAAAAAAACTACCCTATGATGTTGTATATATTCTAAACAAATATTATGCAGTTTGTGGTGAGATCATTGAGAAAAATGGTGG
>CAJWAY010000150.1 GCA_913020685.1 uncultured Flavobacteriaceae bacterium | reverse complement strand
CTTTAATTTCAATCTTTCCAAGAGTGCTTCCATCTAAAACACCAGCATTTTCACGAACGTTTTTACTTTCCCTTTGAACAGCATCATGCATTGACTCTGATTTTGAATTTGGGAAATACCATGGTCTTTTCCATTGACCTACATCTTCAAAAACAGCACCATTTTTAATATGCCATTGATGAATAGGTGACTTTCTCTCAGGATCATAAAATTCATATGAATTTCTCCCAGCTATAGCTGCAAAGCTAAGAGGAGCATAAGGAGGGCGATAAATCGTTGTTCCAACTTCATTGACTTTTTTATCTAAAAGGTCAGATACAATTCCAAGTGCATTAATACTACTAATTTTTCCTTGATCAGTTCCCATGCTATTTGTAGTAAAACGTTTGAGATGTTCAATGCGATCAAAACCTTCTGAGATAGCCTGTCTAATATCTTTTGTAGTAACATCATTTTGTAAATCGATGAATGACTTAGACCACATACTTGGCTTATGAGGAGACACTTCCCATAATTTTTGAATTTGATATTTTGATGGAGAGTTTAGATCAATTTTAACTTTTAATTTTTTAACTTTAAAAATTTTAAGCTTTTCATTAATTTCATTCTCTACTTCCTCAAAATTAAATTGGCCACTAGCTGAACCTAGGGTGATGGTTTTTTGAAAAGGTTTTGATGGTTTATAAGTAAGATCTTTTTCGTCCCAATCTAATAATCCTTTTGATTGCGTAAATAGATGCACATCAGGATTAATACCCCCTGAAACACATAAAAAATCTGTAGCAATTTCATTAGTACCACCGGAACTATCTTCAATTACAATCTTTTCTAATTTTTTATTTCCATAGGCAGCTTTAATTTGAGCATTTGTATATAAAGGAATATCGTTCTTTCGAATTAAATCAAATAATTCACTCTCTATTTGCTCACCAGATCTAGAGTCAACATAAGCTTTAGGTTTGATGTCCAATTGAAGTAGTGACTGTAGTAAGCTATTAGAATTTGAATTATTACTAAAAATTACTGGCTCTTTTGATGGGATGACACCATAACGACATACATATTTTTCAAATGAGGCTCCGAGCATGATCCCAGGAAGATCATTATTTTGAAAAGATAGAAAACGCTCAATGTGACCATTACTTAATATAACTTGGTCTGTTCTAATTTTGTGAAGAGTGCTATTGACCTTATCATCTGCGGGTTTGGCGCCTACATATTTATCCTCAATTGCAATTAAATGATTAATGTAGTTATAAGTAGTAAGAAGAGTATTTTTAAGAATTTTTATATTTTTAGACTTTTCAATGTTTTCAATGGTTTCCTTTAACCAATCTTGAGGATTTTTGCCGTCAATTTCGTTTATTTTGGAGGAGTTATTTAATACCCCTCCTAGTTGACTATCACTTTCAATTAATAAAACATCGTAGTTTGAATCAATAAGAGAAGACGCCGCTAGTAGACCGTTTAGGCCTCCACCGACAATAACAATATCAACGTTATGATGGAGATGAGAACTGATGGCTTTAAACTCTTTCGGTGGTTTTCCAAGACCTGCTGCTTTTCTAATAACAGGTTCATATATTTTTTTCCAAAAACTTTTATGAGGTCCCATGAAGGTCTTATAATAAAAACCAGCAGAAAAAAAAGGAGAGAGGATATTATTGATACTTCCAACGTCAAAATCAAGTGAAGGCCATCTATTTTGACTTTCTACTTCCATCCCTTCATATATCTTTTTAACTGTTGCTCGGGCATTGGGTTCTGAATATTCACTTATAATTTGAACGAGAGCGTTAGGTTCTTCAATACCACAGGTATATATACCTCGAGGTCGATGGTATTTAAAACTTCTTCCAATTAATTTTATCCCATTTCGAAACAGTGCACTTGCAATCGTATCACCTTTGTAGCCGTGATATTTTTTTCCATCAAACTTGAAACTAATTCTTTGATTAAAGTTTACAAAAGGACAATTTTGATTTTTCAAATCTATCATTTTTTTACAGTAAAATTACCAGATCCAACATCTGGCTCTCCAGAGGGAGTTTGAATTTTATTTTCAAATTCTTTTAAGCTAGGTTGTGGTTCATCTAACTTATAAACTTTTAGGATTTCATCAGTTGAAGTATCTCGAACACAATTAAACCATTTACGACATCCATGAGAATGAACCCATCTCTCATAAAATAGACCTT
>CAJWAY010000149.1 GCA_913020685.1 uncultured Flavobacteriaceae bacterium | reverse complement strand
TATGAACAAATCAGAATTAATTGATGCTATGGCAGCTGATGCTGGCATCTCCAAAGCAGCTGCAAAAGCAGCGTTAGAATCATTAATTGGTAGTGTTGGTAAAACACTCAAAGGAGGAGGACGCGTTTCCCTAGTTGGATTTGGGTCTTGGTCAGTTTCAAGAAGAGCTGCTAGAGATGGTAGAAACCCACAAACTGGAGCCACCATCAAGATTGCAGCCAAAAATGTTGTTAAATTCAAAGCTGGTGCTGAATTGTCAAGCTCTGTAAACTAAACATCAAAACCAAAAACTATTAAAGCTTCCCATCGGGAGGCTTTTTTTTTGGATTTAAGTAATAATTCACTAAATTATTTATCCAATACCTACACAAATAAAATAAATGGAATCGGGGAAATTACTTATTGCAGAGCCATCAGTATTCGGTGATCAAAATTTTCACAGATCAATAGTGATCATGGTTGAAAAAAAAGAGTCTGGTTTTCTAGGGTTCATTCTCAATAAACCCCTAGGCTATGAAATCAACGATGTTTTACCTGAAATTAAAATGAGATTTCCACTGCATAACGGTGGACCCGTAGAACAAGACAACTTGTTTTTTATCCACAATGCTGGACATTTGATCCCAGGAAGTATAAAAGTGGATAATAAACTATTTTGGGGTGGTGATTTTGAAAAGGTAATAGCATTAGTAAATGATGGTATTTTAAGTACCAAGGACATCCGATTCTTTTTAGGCTATTCAGGCTGGTCAAGTGATCAACTAAGACAAGAAATTGGAGCTAATTCCTGGGTAGTAGTTGAAAACTCTTTTCAAGCTAAAATTTTATCCCACAAAACGGAGAGCTTATGGAAAGATCAAATGAAAGCCCTGGGAGGCAAGTATTTGATATGGTCTAATACGCCTGAAAATCCCTATCACAACTAACGATTCAAGTAGTGGAAAAATTGTTTTCGAATGGAAACTGACTTTTCTGTTTCGAATTTCTTCTTTCTGAATTGTGTTACATGAAAAAATCTATGAGCTGAAGAAATCAAAAAAACTTCTTGAGCTTGCTGGATTGAAAAAATAGCAATTTTGGTTTCAACTACCTGAATTTTAAACTCCTTTTTAAGAAATTCGATAAAAGAAGAGCGAAGAACCGTATTAGCCGTTCCCTCAGATAGGGATGGAGTTTGAATACCCTCAGGGTTGATCAAAAATACTGTACCGTGTGTGCTTTCTACCAATCTTTTATGGTTGTTAACAAGAAATGCCGCTCCAAAACCATTTTCGTAGGCAAATACTTTGCCTAATTCGCGTAAAGGTTTGTTAGTCTGAAAAAGATTAGAATAATTGTTGGCAAAAATATAGTGATCTTTATAAAGAGTCAATTCTATATTCATAGGGTCTATTGAAGATTCGCCCATTTGCATTGAAAAACAAATTGGACTAACTGGAGACTCATTGGTGGGTTCTTTCATCCTAAAAAATTTAAGGCTCAAAATCTGAATTTCATTATTTTTTTTATTAAACTCATTCAGTTGATAGCTTTGCTCCCGGATAAAATCTATTGTGAAGTGCATTGGAATATCTACTCTAAATCTTCTAAGAGCTGCCATGATAGAAAAATAATTGGCCTCTAATTGGTTTATTCTACCCCTAATTATAAGCATTTCATGTGAGTGTATTGGAATAGATGTAAGGCAACTTAGTAATTCTTCAGGAGCAGCCTTAAAGCTTGAATAGCATTTACCATTGAAATTAATCATGGAAAGAGATTTAGGCAGAACCTAGAACCTGTTTTAGATCAGAAATCAAGCTGTCCCAAAGCAGTTTGGATTCATCTAATTCATCCTCATCAGCAAAATCAGAAACAACTAAGGAAACATCCTTTGTGATCTCATCCACCTCAATCTTAAACTCAAAATAATAGTCCGCATCGTCATCCTCACCAGTATCCCACTGAAATCGTATTCTTTCGTTAGACTTATTTTGAATTAACTTTGCCTTTTCTTCCGTATCATCCCAAATAAAAATGAAGTTTTCACCTCTAGAATTCACATTGTCAGCAAACCATTCGGACAAACCAGAAGGTGTAGAAAGGTATTGAAACAACAATTGTGGTGAGGCTTGAAAATCATACTCTACAGAAAAGAAGGTTTTTTTACTCATCAAGGCAATTTTTGCATCAATATATATAAAAAAGTTTAGGTGCCACTATAAGAGGTTATTTTTTTTGAAAGTTCAAAGCCTCACTAAAAATTATAATTTTATATTTGCGCAT
>CAJWAY010000148.1 GCA_913020685.1 uncultured Flavobacteriaceae bacterium | reverse complement strand
ATTCCTGAATTAGTTTCTAAGATAACTCTTTTACCCATCGATCAAATAGGAACTAACGCTGCAATTATTTTTAGTGATATATTGGTCGTCCTTCAAGCAATGGATATCGAGGTTGAAATGAAGCCTAATTTCGGACCATTTATTCCTAACCCCATCGATTCGAAAGAAAAAGTGAAAAATTTAATAACCCCAAATGTTAGGGATAAACTTGGATATGTGTTTGAGGCCATTAAAGTAACTAAAAGGGATCTGAATGATAGAGTCCCTTTAATAGGATTTGCTGGCTCTCCATGGACACTTTTTTGTTATCTAGTTCAGGGAAGTGGTTCAAAGACTTTTGATAAACCCAAAGGATTTGCCTTTGCTAATCCAAAAGAAACTGATATAATTCTTGAAAAGATAACCCTTACAACAATTGAATATTTGAAAGGACAAATTGATGCGGGAGCAGATGTTGTTCAGATCTTCGATTCATGGGGTGGCCTTTTGTCTCCTTCTGACTACAGTAATTTTTCTCTTAAGTATATTAATAAAATTGTATCGGCTGTTAAGAATTATGCCCCAGTTATTATTTTTGGAAAAGGATGTTGGTTTGCTTTAAATGAAATGGCTAAAATTGGAGCTTCTGGTCTAGGGATTGATTGGAGTTGCTCTGCAAGAAATGCGAGATATTTGTCTGGTGGAAATATAACTTTACAAGGGAACTACGATCCAGCCAAATTACTTTCCCCAATTTCAAAAATCAAATCAGATGTGCACCAGATGATTAATGATTTTGGCAAAGAAAGGTATATTGTTAATCTAGGGCATGGAATATTACCAAACATACCTGTGTCTCACGCCAAAGCTTTTGTAGATGCTGTTAAGGAATATCAAATTTAATATAATGAAGGAAAAGTTTTACAATTACATACAAAACCTTCAGCTGTCAATAACAAGAGAACTTGAAAAAGTTGACGGCAAATCAAAGTTCAGCAACATAAATTGGAAAAGAGAAGGAGGTGGCGGTGGTGTTACTAAGATTATTCAAAACGGTGATGTTTTTGAAAAGGGAGGAGTGAATATATCTAATGTTTTTGGAGAATTACCAAAAACTATGAAAGACTATTTGAATACAAAATATTCTTTTTTTAGTGCTTGTGGACTGAGTTTGGTTATTCACCCTAAAAGTCCTCTAATTCCTACCGTTCATAGCAATCTTAGATACTTTGAACTTTACAACAAATCTAAAATGGTTGTAGACCAGTGGTTTGGCGGTGGAATTGATCTAACACCTTATTATATTGACAATTTTGATATTAATCATTTTCATAAAGTTTGTAAAATTTCATGTGATGAACATGACAAAAATTATTATGATGTTTTTAAGAAAAATTGTGATAAGTATTTTTGGAATAAGCATAGAGAAGAAGCAAGAGGGGTCGGTGGAATCTTTTTTGATTATTTAAAACCAAATGATAAATCAATAGACGAACTATATGGTTTTGTAACTACAGTTGGTAATAATTTTACGACCTCTTATTTGCCAATTGTAAATAAAAACAAAAAAGTTAACTACTCGGATAAACAAAAAAAATGGCAAGAAGTTAGAAGAGGCAGATATGTTGAATTTAATCTTCTTCATGATAAAGGAACCCAGTTTGGAATCAAAACAAATGGGAGGATAGAAAGTATTTTTATGAGTTTACCTCCGACTGTTCGGTGGGAGTATAATTTTAAACCAACAAAAAACAGTTCAGAATGTGAACTTGTTAGCGTATTAAAAAAACCCAAAGAATGGATTTAAATTAAAATATATGTTCCCAAAACAAAGAAAAAGAAGGCTAAGAAATTCTAATTCGATTAGAAAAATTGTAAGTGAAAACCATTTAACTGTCAATGATTTAGTAACACCTATTTTTTTGATAGAAGGTGAAAAAATAAAACAGGAAATACAATCTATGCCTGGTTACTTTCGGTTATCGCTTGATCTTTTAGAACAAGAAATAGATTCATTATGGGGATTAGGCTTAAAAGCCGTCTTACTTTTTGCAAAAATCCCAAATAAACTTAAAGATAATAAAGGAACAGAGGCTTTAAATGAAAACGGACTAATGCAAAAGGGAATTAAATTAATTAAGTCTCTTAATCCAGAGATTCTCGTGATTTCCGATGTTGCACTTGATCCATACTCATCATATGGACACGATGGTATTGTTTTAGATAATGAAATTCTCAATGACGAGACCAATAAAGTTTTATCAAAAATGGCTCTTTCCCACGCTAAAGCTGGAGTTGATTTTGTCTCTCCAAGTGATATGATGGATGGGAGAATCGGTG
>CAJWAY010000147.1 GCA_913020685.1 uncultured Flavobacteriaceae bacterium | reverse complement strand
CATGTGCAGCCATAGATGCCCCATCAAGAGTTGCTTTCATAAAGGATACTTGATCTCGTGAAATCAAACTGTTCTTTTCTTTTGCTCTTGCTCGGTCAGCAAATGCCAGGGAAAAGCCACTAGGTGGATTTAACTTACCATCATACGATGCATAAAAAGTATTGGCATATAACCATGCCTGCATTCGATTATTAAAACGTGATCTAGTTAAAGGAGCATCGTCATATTCCCAACCTCCAGTTAGTTCAACCAATGGAAGTACCCTGCATTTTGTTTCCGCAAGCTGAGCCTGGGTTACAGCCAAATATGCCTGTTGAGCTGCATAACTGCAGGAAAATATATGAGGTTTATAATAGTCATTCCAAGCGACACCCCATGATTCAATTACATAATGATCTAATAAATCATTGCTGGCCAGTACATTACTGTCAAATCCCTGACCACGAAGATCTCCAGTGGCAGGTCCTGCAGAATTATAGCCAATACAAAGTAATGATGGCCGGGCTTTTTTCAGCTCCTCCAGAAAAGATCTCACACCTTGGTAGAAGTCTTCATCCCATTCATGTGGTGGAACTACGTATGCGTGACGAAAGGTCATAAAGTCTCGCATTTCCAGTCCATCAATACCAGTCGCTTTTGAAAAATCAGCCATTTGTTTAGCAAAAAAAATATAAAATGGGGTACCATTAGGAATACCATCCGGATATGTAGAGTATGTGTGTTTGTCTCCCTTCAGTGGACTCTGATATCTTAAATTATAAATTGGGTATGTCTCTGGGTGGCGCTCCTTCCATTGGGACACTTCTAAATCGTAAAGCTGTGGACCTCCCCAGAACCAGATAGCAACTTTGAAATCGTGGAATCCATACTTTGAAGCTGAATTTTTAATAGTAGTCACTAGTTCTCTAAACTCTCTTCCTGTCCAAGGTAAATATTGATGACCTGGCATTTTGAAAGTTGGAAGTATTAGTTGATCATCTAGATTACCAGTCCAGCAAGCTACCATATCAAACATCCATCCTGGATTGAGAACGATTCCTTTTTCACCTCCAACCTTTCCATATAAGGGACTTATTCGGGAAAAATATTCATCGACACTGCCTTCAATATTCTTTGGCTTGAACCAAAGAAGATCACATTCTATCCACCGATCCTCAAGAGCTTGTTCTGATTTACTTGTGTTGAGGTTTTGCCCCCTGAGAATTCCATAAATTCCAATAAGCAAGAAAAAAAATAACCATCTTATTTTCATTTGATTTGTTTTTCCCAATATAAAAATTTTAAAGATACTGTAGTTTTAAAGAGAGACTAAATGAGTAGTGAATAGTGTAGAAGTCAGATGTGGTGATGTAAGAATACTATGTTATTAAATTAGCAATTAATCCCAAGCCCGAGAAATAGTCTTAGTAATTTCTTGTCAAAGTCTTTTAAGTAATAAGTCTTTTTGGCTTTCTTTTACATAGCCATGATAGCAATCTGGATTTTGGTTTACTTTTGATAAGAATCTTTTTTGACTGCATCGCTTTTTTTTTGCTACATGTAAATCTCAAAATAATCTGAGTGGGTTCGGGTCTTTACTTTTTGAGCAAGTCTGAAATTTATCACCTTTTTGGTCGATTTTGAGACAGATTTTATGTTTAATAAAAATTAAAGTCTCAAACCTTTAATTTAGTATCAACGAAAACACTCCATAATTTCCATGATGTGAAATTGAACAAGATTTAGTAAGTAATATATTTTTATGGTAGTAAAAAGGAACTCCATTTTCAGATTTTTTTTTAACAATTCCAATTGAGGAAAACTTGGTTTCATCCTCTAATTTGTTCTTTATGATTTTATCTAAAAACTGTGGATTCACGACTTGAGAAAAAGCTTTTGTCTTTCTAGTAAAGCTTGCCAAAGTAAAAATGTATTTATCATTAATATTTGTTGATGTGTAGAAAAGTTTATTTTCAAAATAAACAAATCCATTCAAACCTGAACTAATTTTGCAATCAAATTTTTTTGGAGCAAAAAAACGATTTTCATTTTGTTGAGTATATACCTTATAGGCAGCTTCTTTCATACTCCATAATCTCCAAATCAAATTAAAAGTATTTGATGTTGATTGAATTAGTGCTTGCTCATTTGATGAAAACTGTTTGTGTAAAAAACCTGCCCGCCGATAATTGCTTTCTTTTTTAGCAAGCTTAAGATCTATTATGTCATTACCAATCATGTTTCTGCTAATTTATTTTCAATTATGTCTAAAGCCGATTTAACTGAAAGCATATTTTCCATAGAATCGTCATCAATCTCAATATCAAATTCATCTTCTAAATCTAAAATAATATCAATTA
>CAJWAY010000146.1 GCA_913020685.1 uncultured Flavobacteriaceae bacterium | reverse complement strand
TACTTTTGTTAGTTGGTGTAATGGCTCTTGTTTTTTTTGAAATATTTATTTTTAGTAATCTCGATGAATTGATTCCAAGTGAGGTAAATTGGATCAGAATAGGGCAATTGTTTTTTTATTCTGTTTTAATCTATATCTCTGTTGCCATTCTTTACTATTTTGGTACTATAGAGGGTAAAAAAACGCGCTTTTTCTCTCCTGGTGCCTTAATGAGTTGCCTAATGATTCTCATAACAACTTACTTGTTTGGTATATATATTGAAAAATTTTCTACATACAATCAACTTTACGGTTCAATTGGGGCACTTTTAATTTTTTTATTTTACATATGGCTTAACTCTAGTATTTTGTTGCTTGGTTTCGAACTAAATGCAACATTGAATAGGCTGAAAAATACAGGGTAAGGATAATTATGATAATGACCAAAGTTGTATTTTTAAAAAATGCAGTATTACGCTGATGTTCTTCTTCCTCTATCACTTGGTAAACCCTATACATATGCGGTTACCTTGGGGGAATATGAATTCTTAAAACCAGGCTTTCGAGTTGCAGTTTCTTTTGGTAAGTCAAAAGTATATACTGCAATTATTCTAAAACTCCACCACAAAGCCCCCCAAAGATATACTCCCAAATTTATTGAATTGATCCTTGAGAAATCCCCTAGTATTATGCCAAAGCAGCTTGAGTTTTGGCATTGGTTGTCGGATTATTATCAAAGTAATCTGGGTGATATTTTACGTGCTGCATTACCAGCGACTTTTCTTTTAGAGAGTGAAACCATTATTGTAAAAAAAGAGATTTCAAAAGAGGATAAAAATTCACTTAGTGATGATGCATTTTTGGTCTACGAAGCATTAGAGTTTAAAGCCTTAACCATTAAAGAAATCATAGAGACTCTTGGAAAAAAAAGTGTGTTGGGACTCCTACAAGATTTGTTTTCTAGAGGAGTTGTAGACATCCACCAAAAATTGAGTGAAAAGTACAAGCCCAAACTTGTCCGATATGTTCGATTGTCTCATTCTGTTCAAGAATCCAAAGGTTTTGAAGATGTTTTTGATAGACTAAAAAATGCTCCT
This sequence comes from uncultured Flavobacteriaceae bacterium, assembly GCA_913020685.1. Lineage (GTDB taxonomy): Bacteria > Bacteroidota > Bacteroidia > Flavobacteriales > Flavobacteriaceae > UBA8316. The sequence continues at coordinate 1,272 of CAJWAY010000146.1, read as the reverse complement.
AAACAAATGCAATTATTGATGGGAGTTTTTAATCAAAACCCAAAGGGAGATAAATGGAAAAAGTCCAAAGAACTTCTTGATCAAACGAAGAATACTTCTGCTGTATTGAAAACTCTGATCAGTAAAGGACTTTTGGAGGAGCAGTTCCTACGCGAGGATCGCATTCTCTATGATTTTAAAACACGAAAAAAAAGAAGTGTTTTATCTGACAGACAAAATAAGGCTCTAAACGAAATCAATAATGCTTTCAAAGATAAAGCTGTGGTATTGTTTCAAGGGGTAACAGGTTCAGGGAAAACAGAGGTTTATATTGAGTTGATCAGTCAAGCTGTTGGAAGTGGAAAACAGGTTTTGTATCTCTTGCCAGAGATTTCACTTACGCCCCAAATGGTAAAAAGGCTACAGATGTTTTTTGGGAAAGAGGTTACTGTATATCATTCTAAATTTTCGGTACATGAACGTACGGAGGTTTGGAATAATGTTATTGAAAAAAGTCCTAAAGCAAAAATTATAGTTGGAACTCGTTCTGCTCTATTTCTTCCTTTTCAAAATTTAGGTTTATTGATCGTGGATGAAGAACACGAATTATCTTATAAACAGTTTGACCCTTCTCCTCGTTACCATGCAAGAGACAGTGCCATCGTATTGGCTAGAATTCATAAAGCCAAAGTTTTATTAGGTTCGGCTACACCCTCCTTGGAAAGCTCATTTAACCAAAGATCTGGAAAATATGGCTGGGTTCAACTTCAAGAAAGATATGGTAATGTGGAATTACCCGAGATTATCACAATAGATTTAAAATCAGCCCATAAAAAAAAGCAAATGAAGGGGGGGTTTTCTAAAATTATGATTAAAGAAATGGAGCAAACTTTGAATATGGATAAGCAAATTATTCTTTTTCAGAATCAACGAGGATATTCTCCTATTATAGAGTGTTTGGACTGTGGTCACATGCCCCAGTGTCATCAGTGTGATGTTACTCTGACCTATCATCAACATACTGATCAACTTAAATGTCATTATTGTGGTTATCATATTTCAGTTCCGCAAAAGTGTCATGCATGTGGTATGACCAATTTGTCATCTAAGGGAATTGGCACTCAACAGATACAAGAACAAGTGACTAACCTTTTTCCAGAGGTTAAGGTGGCCAGAATGGATTGGGATACCACAAGAGGTAAGTGGGCTTTTGATAAGTTAATTAACTCATTTACAACACAAGAAGTAAAAATTTTGGTGGGCACTCAAATGATAATCAAGGGATTGGATTTT
>CAJWAY010000145.1 GCA_913020685.1 uncultured Flavobacteriaceae bacterium | reverse complement strand
ATTCTAAATAATGTTATTTAATAGTTGTTTTTTCCAATTTTTAAAGGATTCGATGCTTTGGTTTTGGGATTGAGGATTGGGATCAATGGTTTTGATTATCTGAATTTTGTCGTTGTTAAGTCCACCCCTCCCCCCGGCAATCCCTGCTTTGGCAGCACCATCTGCACCAGTAGCTTGTAGCATTTGAATTGTGATTCCCAATGTGTTAGCTATAGTTTTTGAAAATACTTGAGATATAAAAAGATTATCATTTCCGACTTTGAGGTTTTCGATTACCACACCGTCATTTTTAAGTAATTCTATGCCATAGATAAGAGCAAAAGCGATGCCCTCTAGGGTCGCCCTAACCAAATGATTATTGTCATGAATATTGAAGTTGATATTGCTGATGTGACCATTAACGATCTTGTTGTCAAGCATTCGCTCGGCACCATTTCCAAATGGGAAAACTTTTAATCCATTACTTCCGATAGGAGCCTCATTGGCCATTTGGTTTAGTTTTACGTAACTCACCTCTCCCATTAATTGTTGTAACCAGCGGTATTGTATTCCGGCGCCATTGAGGTTTAGTAGTTTGCCAAACATTTTTTTTTGCGGTAGGTAATCTACATGGGCGAAAGTATTTACTTTAGTCAATTCCTCTCCGGATAGTTGATCGGTAAGAGCATAAACAACTCCTGAAGTTCCCCCGGTAGCTACCACGTCTCCTGTATTTCTAGCACCAAGGGAATAAGCGTTATTTGGTTGGTCTCCAGCCCTGTATGTGATGGGAGTTCCTGGTGTTAATCCTGAGGCTTTTGCCCCTACCTCAGAAACAGTGGCTTGAACTGTAAAATTATCAATGATGTCAGGGACCAAACTTTTATCTATTTTATAATAGTCAAAAAGGGTATTTGAAGGTTTATCGTTTTTGAAATCCCAAAAAATTCCTTCGGAGAGCCCTGTAATTGTGGTTTGAGGGATTCCTGACAATTTTGCAGCCAGGAAGTCTCCCGGTAACATTAGTTTGTATGCTTTGTGATACAAATCAGCTTCATTTTCGATAACCCAGGCCAATTTGGAGGCTGTAAAATTTCCTGGTGAATTGAGTAAGTGGTCTTTACAGTAGGTTTTTCCCAATGTTTTAAATGCTCTTTCTCCATAGTAAGTGGCCCTGCTATCACACCAAATAATAGATTTTCGCAACGGGTTAAGATCTTGATCAACCAAAACCAATCCATGCATTTGATAGGAAATACCGATACTTGAAATTTGATTAGCCTTAATTTGGGCTTTAGCCAAAAGTTTTTGGGTGGCTTGACATAGATATTGCCACCAAAGGTTCGGATCTTGTTCAGCCCAGCCAAGCTTTTGGACTTCAATAGGGATTTCCACTTCAGGAACCCTGGTTCTTGCAATGGAATTTCTAGTTTGAACCTCAACCAATGAAGCCTTTATAAATGAGCTTCCAATATCATAACCTATACCTATCATTTGATATATGCAGGTGTTATAGTGAACTCTTTTTCAGCGTATTTCCCTTCAGAGGCCCAGCGAAATCCTCTCATCTGTATTGTCATTACCTCAGATACATCAAAATCAGTAAGGTGATGACCAATGGAAGAATAAAATATCCTCCCTTTTCCATAGTTTTTTTTCCAAACTACTGGCATTGTGCTTCCAGTTATTTTATTCTCCTTTTTTTTAGGTTTTTCGTATTTTTCCTTATCAAATTCTGAAATTGCCAATACCTTGATATTTGGATCAACCAGCATATAATACTGTTCGGTTTTCTTTAAATTAAAATCATTTAATCCTTGTGTTATAGGATCACTTTTGTCAATAATTTTAATGGAATGATCGATCTGCCCTCCAGGGTGAAACAAGAATTGTCCACCTACTATAAACTGATACTCTAGGTTATCCCTAAAAGCATCACCCAAACCTCCATGACAACCTGCAAATCCTGTTCCATTCATGATAGCTTTTTGCAGACCTTCAAATTGTTTTTTGGTTATTTTTCCATTGGTCCAAATCTGAATAATCAAATCGGTCTCCGCCATTAGCTTTTCATCGGTATATACAGAAAGCTTATTAAAAACCTTTACATTGGCCCCCTCAGCTCTCAATATGGGTACGATCAAATCCGCTTTCTCAGCTGGCTTGTGTCCTTTCCAGCCTCCATAAACACAAATAATATTTTTTCCTTTTAAGGAAGGTTCCTTCTTTTGTTCATTTTGGGAAATTGCTTGGGTTGGAAAAAGAATCAATAGGATAACCAAAATCAAAGTTTTTTGATAAATACAATTCAGTAGTTTGAACGACCTCATGGAAATATATTTTAATTTAAAGATGGTTGAATTTGTGTTAATTTATTCATAATGATAAATGAATTAAGTCATAAAAGTGT
>CAJWAY010000144.1 GCA_913020685.1 uncultured Flavobacteriaceae bacterium | reverse complement strand
AGCGGAGAGACAGGGATTCGAACCCTGGCAACGGTTACCCGTTGACAGATTAGCAATCTGCTCCATTACCACTCTGGCACCTCTCCCTTATTAGCAATGCAAATTTAATTGTTAAGAACTAACAAAACAATAATTTTATTTAAATTTAAAAGCTTCTATTCCGGATATTCTACCCTTAAATGATATATGTTGATTAACTTCTTAGATAGCACTTTTTTTACTGTTTCTATCTCTGAAAGGGTAATATTACAATCGTTAAATTGTTTTTCATCGATTTGCTTATTAACTATACTCTGCACAAACTGGTGAATTTTATCTACAGTGGGTTCTCTCAAACTTTTTGATGCAGCCTCAACTGCATCAGCCATCATCAAAATAGCAGTTTCTTTCGAAAAGGGTTTGGGTCCTGGATATCGAAAAAATTTTTCATCTATATCCTCTCCATACTCTTGAGCTTTTTTAAGGAAAAAATATACCCATGAATTTCCATGGTGTGTTCGAATAAAATCAATGACTCGGTCGGGTAATTTAAACTTTTTTGCTAATTCAATGCCTTCTGCCACATGATTGATGATAATTTTTGCACTTTGATCAGGAGGCATCTCCTCGTGGGGAGAAACGCTTCCAGTTTGATTTTCAGAAAAGTAGGTTGGTGCATTCATTTTACCGATATCGTGATATAAGGCTCCAACCCTTACTAGTAGGGTGTTTGCACCGATTTCATTGGCAGCAGTTTCAGCCAAATTAGCTACCTGAAGCGAATGGTGGAAAGTTCCTGGAGCGCGGTCAGACAATTCCTTAAGTAACTTCGAGTTGGTGTCCGAAAATTCAAGCAGAGAAACGTCAGAAACCAATTTAAATAGTCGCTCAAAAAGATAAATCAACGGTTGTGCAAACAAGGTCAATAAACCATTCAATAGGAATAAACCTATTACAAGAAAATCGATTTTTCCGACACCGCCCTCACGAGTAATAGTAAACCCAATATAACACACTAAATAAACCAAAACAATTCTACCTACGGTAATAAAGAGATTGGCACGATTTTGCAATTGTGTTATAGATAGTATTGTGACAATACCTACCATCATTTGCAGGAATACAAATTCAAAACTATTGGGTACAACAAAACCTAAATTCAAAACAGTAATGACATGCGTAAAAAGACCTAACCTGGGATCAAAGAATGTTTTTAAAATTAGGGGAAGTATACAAATCGGGACTGCGTATAAAAACCTTACATCGAAATTCACAACTATTGTCATTAAGGAAATCATTCCCACCACATTAAGAAAGATAAAGGTAATTTCTCTGTTGTCTTGAAATATAGAGGGCCGATAATTATAAATGAATAAAATCAGCGACATAAAAGTCAATACTACCAAAACCGTATATCCAAAAATTATCCAATAATAGCTTAACTCATTCCACAATTGGGATTCAATTTCATCCTTTAGAGACATCAACATTTGGAACTTTTCACCTTCAACCACCTCACCTTGTTTTATGACGATCGAATTTTCTTTTATCAATCCCCTATAAGGAGAAATATCATTAAAGGATTGATTGATTGAATTAAATGTAAACTTTTCATCCAAGGTTACGTTGGGCATAACAATTTCAAAAAAAAGCCTGTAATAAGATGCACTATAATTAGTATATACAGTTTTCTGCAGGCGAAGATCAAGGTATTCTTGAAGGGTTTCAATTCTAATAAACTGATCCTTATCTACTGTAAATTCGACATTTCCTTTGATCAAAAATACCCTTGATCCTCCTTTTTGTTCAAAACCCGGTGGCAAAACTCCATTAGTATAGGTTTCTTCCAAAAGTGAAAGACCTAAATCATACAAATCTCTGTATTCTTTATTTGATGCCGGGAGATTAAAGAAATTTGAAAATTGAGAGGCGTAGGAATTGTTAACTGCTTCATAAACCGTCGTATCTGCCCTGTAATAAGGGAATTGTGAATCCAAAATAGCCTGCTTTTCAGCTTGAAGCTCAGCTGGTGATTTTAAAATCGAAAAGTCAAAAGGAGCATAGAGGGTAGCATACTGCCAAGGCTTTCCCTTTTGAAACTCGTATTTGAATTTGGCCCCTTTTGGAAAAAGGTAAACAATTAAGAAACTGCAAACCACCATCAAGATACCTTTGTATATAAGGTTTTGATTGGTCAAAATAAAGCGCCAAATTTTTTTCAATACTAAATGGATAAATATTTCAAATTTAAGGAAATATGGGGCTTTGGTTGTATATTTAAAAATGTATTTACAATTTAATGATTGCAATTTGATTATTTTTGTGATAATAAATAACAATTTCTTGGCAACAACACTTCCTTCATTAAATTAACCGATTTGGAATACGGTATCTGCCATTTGGGAATCATTCCCTTGAGAAAAGAAAA
>CAJWAY010000143.1 GCA_913020685.1 uncultured Flavobacteriaceae bacterium | reverse complement strand
TCACTACTAAGTATTTGTGAAACAAAATCTTCCTGTCCTGTTGAAACTCCACCAGTAGTGACGAAGACATCAACGAAGTTTAAGTTATCAAAGATTTTTTTTCTCAATAGCCCTATATCGTCTTCTACTGACCCCATATCGACAACAGAGTACCCCCATTTTTCTAATAAACTCTTCAATGGAACAGAATTTGTATCAAAAATAAAACCTTTACTCTGCCTCTTTATACTCCCATTGAGCTCATTTCCCGTAGTTATAAGACCGACCTTTAGGGGCTTTACAATTGATATAGATGAATTGCCTGACCCAATTAACGCAGCCAAATCAGTTACTCTTATTTGACTATTTTTTTTAAATAGTAAATCCCCTTTTTTAAAATCCTCACCCGTCAACCTTATGTTGGTCTCCACATCATCGTCCTGCACGAAATGGATTTTTTGATTATGTTCTTTTGTGTTTTCTTTGAAAATAATTCTGGTAGTTCCAGCAGGTATGGGTGCCCCCGTTAAAATTTTTATTCCCTCATTTATTTTAAGTTTAACACTAGATCTAAAACCTGGTCTTAATATACCCTTTAAAAGGGTGATATTTTTGCTAGCTGATCTAGATTCTTGATTTATAGCAAAACCATCTATTGCTGAGTTATCAAATGGTGGATTATCATTTTTAGCGAGAATATCTTTTGACAATATTCTATTGACCGCATTTTCAACACTAACCCGACTTTCCCCAGAAATCGGTTTCAGTTCAGCTTTAAGATTGAAAAATAGCTTGCTTAGGGAAGTTAATTTAACTTTTGGTGAGGCCACGTTTTAGATAATTCCTATTTTTTCTTCTATGAAGTCACAGATTTTCTTGACATCATCTCTTTCGAATTGTGGTAAGGCTGCATTTTGAATTTTTTGTTGATTAATTATGAGTCCGCATATTGTCCTATCTGTTTCATACAGTGGTTTCCTTTCGCTCGAGCTATCCACAACTTCTACTTTTGTATGATCACTGTCTTTAAACCCCTCGACAATAACAATATCAACAGGCGTAATTTGCGTGATGAGATAAGGCAGATTAAGTTTGGAGTCACCTAACTGTCTAGAAAACTTAACCCACTTTTTTTCAGAAGTGAGTATTGTCTCTTTTGTTCCTGCATTAAAGTGTCTGAATGAGTCTGTTCCGTGTTTGTCTACCGAAAAGTTATGGTGAGAATGTTTTATAGTCGATACAGTTAAACTTCTATTATTAAACTCATTAATCAATTTTTCAATCAGAGTCGTTTTTCCTGAATTTTTCCAGCCTACTACACCTATAATCTTCATTTTTCTCTTAGATACTCCTTTAGCAGTATAATATCTTGGGGTGTGTTGATATTAAAGAATGGATCAATCCGTTCATCGGAAAAACATACACTGGAAGCTTTGTGTCTCTCACTCCAACATGTAATTTTTCTCACGCCTTTCTCTAGCTGTTTCCTTAGGTCTTCGAAGAGAAAGGTCTTCCATAAACCAAAAACTGGATGTAATACTTTCCCTCGTTTATGTTCTGATACAGACGCCGCAAAAACAATATCCGAATTACTTGACTTAATCTTTTGATCAAGTTTGTCTAATAGATTTTCTGGAAATAATGGTGTGTCCACAGCAACCGTTGCCACCTTTTCATAGCCCATATCATTTGCCCAAATCATTGCAGTTAAGATTCCTGATAAAGGACCCCAAAAACCTCTAAAGTGATCCCTTAAAATTGGCAGACCATGCTGCACATATTTTGGGTTGTTGGAACTTGTATTTATAGCAACCTTTGGTGTTTGACGTATTAGTCTGCCCACAACCATTTCTAATAAATTTTGGTCTGCTATAGATAAAAAAGCCTTATCATTTCCATCCATTCTTCTTGATTGTCCTCCCGACAAAATAACTGCAGGAATCTCACTTTCAAACATAACTTTTTCTCAAAACTTTCAATCCAAAACTATCCTTTCAAATCCACTAACACACATAAATCTGTTACCCCTAAATCTACCTACCATTGTGAGATTGAATTTTCTTGCTAACTCAACGGCTGACTTCGTAAACCCTGATCTAGAAACTAACAACGGAATGCCCATGCTTACTGTCTTTAAAACCATCTCCGTAGTCAATCGACCTGTCGTATAAAGAAATTTATCAGTAGGGTCGACAGCTTCCATAACTATAAAACCGCTAACTTTATCTACAGCATTATGTCTACCTACATCTTCCATATATGCCAACATACTTTTTCTATCACATAGAACACTTCCATGAATGGCTCCTGCTTCTAAGTATAAGCTTGGGGTTTGATTTATTTCTTTAACTATTCCCTTAATTTTTTTCAGGCTAAATGTATTTAATTTTTCAGATGATAAAGGCGAAATTTTTTCGAACATTTCACCAAATATGGTTCCCATAGCGCATCCACTAGTTTTAATTCTCTTTT
>CAJWAY010000142.1 GCA_913020685.1 uncultured Flavobacteriaceae bacterium | reverse complement strand
TCAATTTTTAGAATTTGGACAAAAAAAAATAAAGAACTTATTTTAAACAGTAGAGTTCAAAGCTTGAATTTTTTAAGGGATAAAATTATTGAGAATAATGTAAAGATAAACTGTATTGTTTCTGCCAGTGGTATTGGATCATATCCAAGTTCAGATTTTCATGAATATGATGAAACTGAACAAAATAGAAGTAATTATTTTTTGTCAGATGTAATTAAGGAGTGGGAGAAAGCAACAAATTCATTTAAAAAAATCACTGAAAATACTGCAATTGTCAGAATAGGTTTAGTGCTTTCAGATAGGGGTGGTGTTTTGAAACAGACTATGCAACCAATGTCGTTTGGGTTTGGAGTATATTTTGGTTCAGGAAATCAATGGCAATCATGGATACATATTGAAGATATTTCCAATATTTTTATCCACATATTAAAAAATAAGCTTTCAGGAGTTTACAATGGTGTTGCCCCTAATCCACTAACAAACTTGCAATTTACTAGGGTAATTTCAAGTATTAGAAAATATGTTTTCTTTTTAATACCTATTCCGAAATTATTCTTTAAACTGATTTTTGGCGAAATGCATATCATTCTCTTCAAGAGCCAAAAAGTTTCATGTAAAAAAATTCAAGAGTCGGGGTTTAAGTTTAAATTCCAAAACCTGAGAAATAGCATTGAAGATATTATTTCGTGACATTTTGGCATTAATTTCAATATGGCAGTAATTTTGCTATAACCTAACTAAACATACAAATGGCTAAAAAAAAATCAAAAAAGGAAGCTGAGCCCGATAAAAGTATCGATTTAAATGATAATCATGCTGAAGAGGTAAGTTTGGATGACCAAATTAAAGAGGAAAAAGATAAATTCTTAAGACTTTTTGCTGAATTTGAAAATTATAAAAGAAGGACTGCTAGGGAAAGAATTGAGCTTTTTTCCACTGCAAGTGAAGAAGTTATGATCTCCCTTTTACCTGTTTTAGATGATTTTGACCGAGCATCAGTTGAAATAGAAAAGGATAAAGACAACGAAATTCTTAAAGGAGTCTTATTGATTAAAAACAAACTTTTTGATTCTCTAAAATCCAAAGGCTTAGATTTGATTGAGGTAAAAAAAGGTGATGAATTTAATGCTGATGATCACGAGGCTGTCACCCAGATACCCGCCCCAAACAAGAAAATGCAGGGAAAAATCATTGATGTCATTGAAAAAGGTTATAGATTAGGTGAAAAAGTCATTAGATATCCAAAAGTTGTAATAGGGAAATAGTTATGAAGGAAGATTATTACAAAACGTTAGGGGTAGGCAAAGGTGCATCAGCATCTGAAATAAAAAAGGCTTATCGAAAAATGGCCATTAAGTATCACCCTGATAAAAATCCAGGTGATAAAGCCGCTGAAGAAAAATTTAAAGAAGCTGCTGAAGCATATGACGTCCTAAGTAATTCAGAAAAAAAATCACGTTATGACCAATTTGGTCATCAGGCTTTCCAAAACGGTGGTGCTGGTTTTGGTGGCGGAATGAATATGGACGACATTTTTAGCCAATTTGGAGATATTTTTGGTGGTGCTTTTGGTGGATTTGGTGGATTTGGCGGATCTCAAGGAAGACGAGTGATGAAGGGAAGTAATTTAAGAGTTAGGGTAAACTTAACCCTTGAGGAAATATGCAATGGGGTAGAGAAAAAAATTAAAGTAAAGAGAAAAGTTTTAGCCCCAGGAGCAACATTTTCAACTTGCTCCAATTGTAATGGTACTGGTCAAGTAACTAAGGTAACTAACACAATTCTTGGTAGAATGCAAACTTCAACGACATGTCCTCGATGTAATGGTAGTAGTCAAATTTTGGATGACAGGCCAAGTGGGTCTGATCCGAATGGAATGATTATTAAGGAGGAAACTGTAAAAATTCCCATACCAGCTGGTGTTGTTGACGATATGCAGCTCAAAGTTTCAGGAAAAGGGAATGAAGCACCTGGAAATGGTATCAGTGGGGATTTATTAGTGGTTATTAATGAGGTCCCACATAAAAAACTTCAAAGGGAAGGTGATAATTTACATTATGAATTATATGTTAGTATCCCTGATGCAATCCTTGGAACCAACAAAGATATTGAGACAGTTTCTGGTAAGGTTAGAATTAAGATTGAGGCAGGCATGCAGTCAGGTAAAATCCTAAGGCTAAGGGGGAAAGGAATTCCAAGTATAAACGGTTATGGGACAGGTGACCTTCTAGTACATGTAAATGTTTGGACACCCAAGACTCTTGATAAAAAACAAAAACAATTTTTTGAGTCTATGAAAAATGATGATCATTTTGAACCAAAGCCAGAAAATTCTGAAAAGTCATTCTTTGATAGAGTCAGAGACATGTTTTCTTAATTTTTTATTAAATATTGATCACATAATCACTTACCTGCTCATTAAATATTATATTTAGTGTTAACACTTTATATTTTATGAAAAATCTACTTTTCATTGATTCAGTTTCAAAGAATTTTGGCCCTCACA
>CAJWAY010000141.1 GCA_913020685.1 uncultured Flavobacteriaceae bacterium | reverse complement strand
TAAGATATGTTAAACAGGGGTTAAGACCAAATTCTTTTTTCTCAACAAAAACACATAAGTCACCGTCAGGAAGAGATTTTCTATTCGTTGAAGGAGGAAATCAACATGCTGATTTATCCGAAAATACCGATGCTAAAGTGAATATGGATGGCTATATTTCAGTAACACCAATGAAAGCGGACTTTACCGATTATGATACTCTAAACTACCTAAACAAAACCCATGATCGATAATGCAACTCTAAAGATGCAATTTCTTTTTTCATTGCGAAAAGCGGGTATTGTGGACAAACAAGTCTTAGACGCGATGGAAAGAGTTGATAGAAAAAATTTCGTAAATGGTATTTTTTCTGAGAAGGCTTATGACGATACCCCGCTTCCTATTGCATGCGGTCAAACGATTAGCCAGCCAACGGTAGTTGGATTAATGACACAGGCTTTGGAAGTTACATCAAGAGATAAAGTCTTGGAAGTAGGAACAGGATCAGGATACCAAGCCGCAATTTTAAGCTTATTAGCTAGGCGAGTTTATACTGTTGAACGCTACAGTTTACTTGTTAATAATGCTACTAAAGTTTTTCAAAATTTAAACATTAGCAATATCACCACAATATTATCTGACGGAGGTTTTGGTTTAGAGCGACAAGCACCGTTCGATAGAATAATTGTAACGGCCGCGTCTGATGATCCTCCTGCTTCACTTTTATCACAACTTAAAATAGGTGGAATTATGGTTATTCCAGTAGGTCAATCTGATAATATGCAAAAACTTATCAAGATAACTAAAACAGATGGGGGTTACGAGTATCAAGACCTGCACGCCGTTAGATTTGTTCCACTGGTTGCGGGTACAGAAAAAGAGCAATAAAAATTGCGATAATTTCATCAAGTGAGTCGTTTTTAATGAAGTATGTAATTCAAAATAAAATTCCAAAAACAATAGCATTTTTAATGTTATTTAGTATCGGCTCTTGTGGAGTTCTAAACGACCTTGATTTTGATTTAAGGGGAAATGAGTATGATACCTCTGATGCTGTTAGAAGAGCGATGGGCACTAGACCTTTGCCAGATAGCAGAGGAATTATTTCATATGCTACCTATGAAGTAGTAGTGGCTCGTGAGGGTGATACTATTAAAACTATTGCTAAGCGTCTTGGATTAGAGCCTAAAAATGTAGCCTCTTATAATGGAATGAGTTCTCTAGAAAAACTAAATGAAGGTCAACTTATAAGCCTACCAAATCGAACGGATACAAGAAAACTCCAACCAAATAGCTCAATATCAAACCGTAAGGAAGTGAATGTGACCGAATTAGCCTCTACGGCAATTGAAACAGCTGAAGATAAAAAGAAGGGGATTAAAAAAACCGCTTCTAAGCAAGAAAACGAACCTATTAGACACAAGGTTTCTAGAGGAGAAACTGCTTTTACTATATCAAGACTTTACAATGTCTCTATTCGATCCTTAGCTGACTGGAACGGACTAAATAGCAATTATACAATTCGAGAAGGGCAGTATCTGTTAATACCGCTGCCAAGAGATCAAATAGTTCCTGAGGTAGTAATGGGTAAACCTGGCGAAAATAGTAAAACTCCCTCGCCACCAAGTAGCTCAGAAGCTTTACCAGAACCAATATCCACGGCCAAATCAGAGACAAAATCTGGTAAAGCGAAAGCCTCTAAACCACCGGAAAATATAGAGGCTAATAACGCCGGACAGTTTTCATATCCGGTAAATGGTAAAATAATACGTGATTATGTAAAAAATAAAACGGACGGTATCGACATATCCGCGCCAGTAGGTACTCCTATAATAGCAGCCGAAAAAGGTATCGTTGCGGCAATCACTGAAGATACTCAAGAAGTACCAATTATTGTTTTGAAACACGAAGGAAATTTACTTACAGTATATGCCGGAGTCGGAGATATCTCAGTAAAAGAGAAAGATGAAGTTTCCCGATCGCAGCTACTTGGCAAGATACAGCCCGGGAACCCACCCTTTGTTCACTTTGAAGTCCGCCGAGGATTCGAGTCCCTTGATCCTATGGGATTTTTACATTAAAACAGATTGTTACAGTTCTATATTCACCTCGTTTTTGGCAGCCAAGTCAACAAAAAATTGCCAGGCGACACGCCCTGATCTAGCACCCCTCGTTGCTTGCCATTCAATAGCTTGCGACTTTATAAAATTCAAATCCTTTGACACACCATACTCATTACAATAACCAGCAATCATTTCTAAATACTCATCCTGGGTACATGGATGAAAACCCAACCACAATCCAAAACGATCGGAAAGAGAAACTTTTTCCTCTACTGCCTCAGATGGATTAATTGAAGAAGATTTTTCATTTTCGATCATATCTCTTGGCATCAGATGTCTTCTGTTTGAAGTTGCATAAAATAAGACATTTTCTGGTCTACCTTCGAGCCCACCGTCAAGCACTGCCTTAAGTGATTTATAATGCTGATCATCATGCGAAAAACTTAAATCATCACAAAATAGAAGAAACCTTTGAGATG
>CAJWAY010000140.1 GCA_913020685.1 uncultured Flavobacteriaceae bacterium | reverse complement strand
AAAACTTTTGCCCAAACTGTTCTCTTTTCAACATCACCATCAATCATTTGTTGCATCCAATCATCTTTCACTGTAACCCCGTGAGTAAGCTCTTGAATTGGGTTACCTTCGGTTCCAATTTCTAAAAACTCCATAATATCTGGATGATCTATTGGAAGGTATGGCGAGAAGCGACCTCGTCTAACCGAGCCCTGACTAACAACATCAACCATAGATTCAAATAACCTCATAATGTGTACAGCGCCGGAAGCTTCTCCATTGTCTTTAATGGCAGCACCACGATGTCTAATTTTACCAAAATATCCAGATGTTCCTCCTCCGAGTTTGGACATCATTCCAACTTCTGATTGGGAATATAATATGTTTCCTATATCATCATCAATATGAGATCCAAAGCAGCTTATAGGTAAGCCTCTTTCTTTTCCAAAGTTTGACCAAACAGGTGATGCCAAAGAATAAAATCCTTGAGACATATAATAATAAAACTTTTCAGCAAAGCCAGGCATTTCAAGCAATTGTTCAGCTCTATGTGCAATATTGGCAATACGCTCCTCCGCAGTAATGCCATCACCTAAATATCCAGCAGCTAAAAATTTTCTGCTGTTTTCATTGAGCCATTCGAATGATTTTTCAGATGTTTCTTTTAATTGTTGCATTGACTTTTTTCTTGCTTGAATTAAATCTTTATGAGGATTTTCCTTCTTCTTTGCTGATGTTAGTTTTTTCTCCATATGTTAGAATAGGTCATCACTAGTTATACTTTGGCTTCTTTTACTGTAATTTATAGACCTTTTGACAAAGAAGTCACCATGTTTAGTTCCTATAATTTCATCATCAAACCATTCTGTTTGTGCAACCAACTCTTGGTCAATGTCAAATACTTTTTCAATTCCAATACTTTCAAGTGAATTGTTAAATCTATTTTTTAAGAATTCGTTTACCACTGCTTTGGGTAAAAAGTCTAGCTCACCCTTTTCAAAAATCCAATCAACAACATCTTTCTCTGCCTCAAAAGCATTTAAACACATGTCTTGAATTCTTTTGTGATATTCGTCAGTGAACCAATCTGGATTTTCCTTTTGTAGAACTTTAATAAGATCGATTCCAAAATCTCCATGGATTTGTTCTTCTTTTGATGTAGCCTCTACCACATTAGAAATTCCCTTCAACATATTTTTATGTTTGTTGAAACCCATGATAATTAAAAACTGAGAGAAAAGAGAAACATGCTCAATAAACAAAGAAAAAAGAAGAATGGATTCTGCATACTCTCTATTGTCATCACTTCTAGAATTTTTTAGTGCTTTTTCCAAGTAATGAACTCTTTTCATTATTGCAGGCTTTTTCTTTAATTCTTTAAACTCTAGGTTTAACCCTAAAATTTCAAGTAAGTGCGAATATGCATCAGCGTGTCTTACTTCACTTTCGGCAAATGTTGAGCCGACTGAGCCAACCTCTGGTTTTGGAATTCTGTGATACAAATCTCCCCAAAATGATTTTACTGCAACCTCAATTTGTGAGATTGCAAGCATTGTATTTTTAATAGCACTTCTTTCTACGTCTGATAAACGAGATTTGAAATCCTGAATATCACTCGTGAAATTAAATTCTGAATGAATCCAATATGAGTGTCTTATTGCAGGAACGTATTCATACAGGTGTGGGTATTCATATGGTTTAAGGTTTACACGTTTTTCAAAAAGATCGGATTCACGTTGTTGAGCTCTTTTGTTTCTGTATAGTATATATGCTTTTGCTGCTTCCGTGAACTTACTTTCCATTAGTTTTGTCTCGACAATATCTTGTACTTCCTCAATTGTTGGGACGTATTCAACATCATTTTCTTTGCGACCAACCAGGGTCTGATAAACTGAAAGCGCAACGTCTTGGGCATTCTGTTCATCACCTTGACCAACTGCATTCATAGCCTTTTGAATAGCACCACTAATCTTTTCTAAATGAAAAGCTTTAGTACTGTAATCTCGTTTAATTATGTATTCAATTTCCATAATATTTTAAATCATTTTTTAGTTAATAGCTCTAAAGTTAAATTTACAGCAAACATAAAGTTCACATTAATTACCACATCTTCAGCAGCTGGAGCAATACAAGTTTTTAACAAAATTTTCAACATTAATTTTTTTGAAAAAAAGTGTACAAAGTGACTGTATTCTTCAAATGAAAAACGGTCATATTTGTGTCACTGGCAACAAAAAATAGTCAAAATTCAAAAACTGTAACAGCTTGATTTACTGGCTTTTGAGAGTTAAAAAGAAGCACATTTCAGTACTGCATTAACCAAGCTAATTTTAAAACCTGATGATTTTATTTTGCTTGATTCGAGTTTGGTGAACTCTTAGCCTTTTTATTTAAATCATTGCTTTGGACTAAAAAATCACAAATAAAATTTAGTAATCTTTTAGCTTTACAATTGTTGACGTATTATTAAAAATTTAAAAGAATTATTAATAAATTCGAAGCAACAAAGATTGAAAATAGTTGTCGAAAATGAAAGGCTAATTTATTAACAATGACATTAAGTTTTTAACAAAAATTAAC
>CAJWAY010000139.1 GCA_913020685.1 uncultured Flavobacteriaceae bacterium | reverse complement strand
AGTTTAAAATTGCCTCCCCGAATACTCCTGCGCATATCTGTATAGCTATCAAAACGATCAGCTGCTGCATAAATATAATCTCTTTGATTTTTTTTAAAGAAAGAAACTCCTTCAAATGCAAATTCTCTTTCAATTTTTGCTACATCTAATATGGTAGGTGCAAAATCAACAAAGCTGACAAGCTGAAAGTTATTTCCTATTTCATTATTATCAATCCATTTTACAACCATTGGAACCCTAAGTCCTGTTTCGTAAATTGAACGTTTATATCTTGGCAAAGGGCCCCCATGGTCACTAAAGAAAAAAATGATGGTATTTTCATAAAGACCATCCGCTTTGAGCTGATCTATAATTGTACCGATTTGTTTATCTAGTTTTTCAATGTTTTTATAATTTGTTAATAGGTCAATTTTGATTGCATCATTTTCAGGAAAAAAATCTGGAACATGAATATTTTCTATTTCTTTTTTTGAGTAATTAAAACTGTTTTTCCAAATATTTGACTCATGAGTAATATTAAAATTGAAGACAGAAAAAAAAGGTTGATCCATTTGTCTATTTCTCCAATGTGCTGTTTGACTACTTTCGTCCCAAGCTAATGGAGAGGTTATCATATTGTAATCTTCTTTAGAGTTGTTCGTGCAGTAATATCCTTTTGCTCTCAGATCTTCAGTAAAGAAACGAACAGGCTTTTTCGGTTTAGGACTATAATATGGAAGTGAATTGTGGGAATTAATCTCATTTTTTTCAGCCGATTTTTTAAAAGCTCGCATATGCTGCGTGCCAAGTGTTGTAGGATACATGCCGGTTATTAGACTACTTCGGCTTGGAGCACAAACAGGTGAGGGTGTATAACAGCTGTGATAAATTGTACCTTCTTTTGCTAGTAAATCTATGTTTGGGGTATTTGCATTTGAATCCCCATACATTGAAAAAAATAAGGATTGGTCTTCACAAACAAGCCATAAAAAATTTGGTGATTCTTGTCCAAAACTGCACGTAGATATAAAGAATAAGATAGAAAAGAGATATGACTTCAATTTTTATGTTTTTTATTTTTACAACTTAATAAAGTTAATTATTTTTAGTCTAATAAAAATACTAACAAAGAGATTTGGCTCTAAAAAGAAATTATTTTTTTCTCTTAGATTGTCGTCTCAAAAATAATTACTAAAAAAATAATTTCAATATGAAACTTAATAGCCTTTACATTGTATATATTATCTCAGCTCTTTTTTTAATGTTGATTTGTGCATGTATTTCACAAAATGAAAAGCTAGCAGAAAAAAAGCCTTTAAATATAATCTATATAATGGCAGATGATCATGCTTACCAAGCCGTCAGTGCTTACGGATCGCAAGTCAGTAAACTTGCGCCAACTCCAAACATAGATCGAATTGCCAATGAAGGCGCAAGAATGGATGCTGTTTACTGTACAAATTCTATTTGTGGCCCTAGTAGAGCCTCTATATTAACTGGCAAATTTTCACATGTAAATGGATTCTATAAAAATGTTGATGGAGGAGACTTTAATGGTGAACAACTTACATTTCCAAAAGTTTTTCAAGAAAACGGATATCAAACTGCTGTTATTGGTAAATGGCATTTAGGTACAACACCAACGGGTTTTGATTATTCAAAAGTTTTAATCAATTGGGGTGGGCAGGGGACTTATTATAATCCTCAATTTTGTATAAATGGAAAAGATACTGTAGTAGAAAATAAACTACATGTTACAAAAGCAATTGAAAATGATTGTTTGGATTGGTTATCAAATAGAGATAAAACAAAACCTTTTATGTTATTGTATCAATTCAAAGCACCGCATAGGGATTGGAGGCCTGATTCTATGTATCATGAATTGTTCACCGATTTTGATTTTCCCCTTCCAGAAACTTTTAACGATGATTATGAAGGAAGACTTGCAGCTAGCGAAAACATGATGGAAATTGGAAAACATCTTAACAGAAGAGATATGAAACAAATACCTCCTTCAGGACTATCAAGAAGAGATTCATTGCGCTGGCTCGCTTATGGAGATAAGGGACAATATTGGTCACCAAGTGATACATTAACAGGAGATGCTCTTAAATACTGGAAATTCCAAACTTATATCAAAGACTATTTAAGAACTGTTGCTGGTATTGATCGAGCAGTCGGTAGTGTTTTAGATTATTTAGAAGAAAATGGATTAAGCGAAAATACTATTGTAGTATATACCTCTGACCAAGGTTTTTACCTTGGAGAGCACGGATGGTTTGACAAAAGATGGATGTACGAAGAATCATTCAAAATGCCTTTTGTGATTAAAAATCCTGGAACTATCAAAGCAGGAACAACTTCAGATGCCATGGTAATGAATGTAGATTTCGCACCAACACTTCTTGATATGGCTGGTCTTGAAATACCGTCGGAGATGCAGGGTAAAAGCTTTATGGGAGCATTTGATGGAAATCTAAAGAACCAAAGAAAATCTGTATATTATCATTATTATGAGTGGCCAATATGGCATAAGGTACAGCCACATTATGGAGTAAGAACAGACCGATACAAGCTAATGCATTTCTATTACTCAATGGA
>CAJWAY010000138.1 GCA_913020685.1 uncultured Flavobacteriaceae bacterium | reverse complement strand
AGACTTCATGCTTGTAATTACTTGTTAAAAGAGTGAACTCTGCTGCAACTTTATCAATCAAATTCTAAATTTACAATTTTTCCAGGTCCTAACTTATGAAAATTAGTGTGTTCATGAGTATAGGGATTGATAGCAACGGAAAAGCGATCTTTCTTTGAGTCAATAACAGTCAGGCTTACTCCATTCACTGTTATGAATCCTTTTTCGATAGTTAGATTTCCTTTGATCGGATCATAGGCAAAAGTATAGGTCCAATTTCCTCTTCTCCATACCCATTTTCTTTTACGGCATTCTGCAATTTGGTCTACATGACCTTTAACCAAGTGTCCATCTACAGGGTCACCTAATTTCATTGACCGCTCAAGATTTATTAAGTCTCCTTTTTGGAGCGTTCCTAAATTGGATCTAACAAGGATCTGATCAATTGCGGTAACGGTGTAGGTTTTTGTATCGCAAGCCACTACACTCAAACAGACGCCATTGTGTGCGACACTTTGACCAATTTTTAATGATGACGCAAGCCCACTTTCTATAGTGATACGTAAGTTAGCGTTTTCTTTTTTAAGCTCGGATACCATGCCAAAAGCTTCTATGATTCCTGTAAACATGCTCTTTATTTTATATTAATAATTCATTTTTATATACTAAAAAATGACTTTTTACTGAACAAAACTAAAGTACATTTTGTAAATAAGCCTTTTCTTTTTTAACGGTATAAAGAAGTTGCGCCCAAGAGCGCAATATCTGAATTATAAGAATATTCAATTTTTAAATTTTTAAGTATTTTTCTATATGAAAAATCAGAAATACTCTTTTTTAAGGAGTTATCAAAAAAGATAGCGGCTTTAGCAATTGATCCACCAATAATTATTTTGTCTGGATTGACGGTATACATTATTGTTTTAATAGCATGGCCTAGATGGCTACCAAATTCATCAAAAATTTTTAGCGCTTCAAGATTTCCTTGGGTTGCTTTTTTACTCATTAGTTTACCAGTTGTATTATAGCGTTTGAAAAATTTCCCGCTACAATAATCCTCAATAATTCCATCTTTATATGAAAGCATTCCAAATTCTCCAGCTCCTCCATAAGCACCACTTATTATTTGATTATTAGAAATGATTCCCGTACCTAAACCTGTACCTAAAGTCATACAAACCATGTTTTCACACCTTTTGCCTAATCCAAAATAATACTCTCCTAGAGCAAAACAATTGGCATCGTTTTCCATAAAAATAGATACTCTAAACTCTGCTTTTAGAATAGATGCTAGCTGTACTTCCTTCCACGAAGGAATGTTCAGAACGTCATGTACTATCCCTGCTTTTTTATCCAAAAGACTTGGAACACCAATACAAATGCCTTCTATAATGTCATTTTTAACTACTTTTTTAATTAAATTAATGATTAAGTCAATAACACACTTCTCATCCTTTTGTATGACTGGAAGCATTTTGGATGTTTTTCTTAAAATTTTTGTGCCCTCTACCATCCCAACGTTTAGTTTTGTGCCTCCAAGATCTACTCCTATAAGCTTAACACTGTTATATTTATTCATTTTTTTTATTAAATGCTTGCCGATTTTTGGAAATTTCTCCAAATATGAGGAATAACGGTCAAAACCGTTTTGCCCTCATATGCTGTTTCATCCACTTATTACAAATCACATAACAATCTGTTACATTAAACAAGACCTACAATCGAGGTCATTTACCATTAATCAACGATCAGACAATCTACATTATCGTGTAACCAGAGAAATGTTGCAGGAGATTGCGTACTGATTTCCGCTGAGCGTAGTTTTCGTTTTGCTTCTTCCTTTCCACTCCCTGTTACCAAAAGCACAATCTTTTTTGATGATAATATGTCACTCATACCGAGTGTCAATCCCCTTGTGGGTTTGGATGGAATATCGGCAACCATTAAGTGCTGTTGGGTATCTGAGTCTAAATCCATTATATGGCAATGGGGGTGAAGAACATCGGCAGGTTCATTAAAACCGAGGTGCCCATTTTTTCCCAAGCCTAAAATGCAAATGTCTATCGGACCTTTATAATCTAAAACATTTTTTATGAACTCACATTCTTTTTCAAGATTTTCTGCTGTTGGATTAAAACCATAGAAGCGGTCTCTTGAAATCTTTAGAGGAGTTAAAATATGCTTTTTTAAATAGGCATGGCAGGAACCTTCCTCGCCAGGTAGACCTAACCACTCATCCAAAGGTATCACTCTCGTTTCACGAAATAGCTGTGAATTTTCTTGAGCTTCCCTTGCCAATCGCTCATATAATGGTAAAGGGGAGCTTCCCGATGCTGTACATAATAGAGACTTTGGGTTGCGTATTATTTCGGTAATAACCGTGGAAGTTGCATATTCGGCCATTTCAGTTATATTTATAAACTCTATAACATTCATTATTACCCTAGTGTTTTTGAAATTTCAACTAACCTTAGTGTCAGCCAGCCACTTATCACACCGACCAATGCCAATACCAATGCAATCGTATAACTTCCTAAAACAGCGTGGCCTACACTAAATAAAATACTATTTAAGAAAGTGACCCCTAAAACAAAGCCTAACCAACT
>CAJWAY010000137.1 GCA_913020685.1 uncultured Flavobacteriaceae bacterium | reverse complement strand
TTTGGAACCGGTGTTGGTTTTGAAACTTCCAGTATCAAATCTCAAGCAAGCGAGATTGAGAAAGGTGTAATTCAAAATGCTTTAAAGAAAACATTCGCACCCGAATTTTTGAATCGTATTGACGATGTAGTAATTTTTAATACACTTGAAAAGAAAGATATTGAAAAAATTGTCGAAATTGAATTAATGAAACTCATTAAAAGAGTTGAAAAAATAGGTTATGGCCTCTCTCTGACTAAAGCTGCAAAAGCTTTCTTGAATGATAAAGGCTTTGACAAGAAATACGGAGCTCGACCCCTTAACAGAGCTATTCAGAAGTACGTAGATGACTTATTGGCCGAGAATGTTGTGAATAATAACATCGAAGAAGGAATTGACATTACCCTTGATTACAAGAAAGGAGATGAGGGACTCCATATCAAGTCGGGTAAAGAGGTTAGAGAAAAGTAAAAATCAGATCTTTTATAGAAGCCATCTAATAGCAGGTGGTTTTTTTTACCAAGTGCTAAGCTAAAATTTTTTCGAAAAAATTTTTAAGCTGATGGTTTTGTAATATTTTTGCCTCCATCATAGGTCATATGAATAATTTAAATATCCGTGCCTTCAGTTTCAGGTCAAGAGTTATTGTTGTCAGTACTTCAGTCTCAACAATGAATACCCCTTTGGGAGTAAATAACTACATATAACGCCATGGCCAAATCTCCTAATATCTTTAGATTTAGATTCCTATCATTGCAACCATCTCAAATCAATGACCCCCCAGACATATTAAATTGCTGGGTCATAAATGAAAAACATATAAAATGAAAATTTTAAAATTTGGAGGAACATCGGTAGCAAGCTCAAAAAGCCTATCACGTGTTATCAAAATTATTCAAAATCAAAGAGGCCTTATTGCAGTAGTCGTATCGGCTTTGGGAGGGGTTACTGACCTCCTCATGGAAATGCTTTCATTGGCAGAGTCCGGAGACGATAATTATAAAGACAAACTTAAGGTAATTGAAAAACATCATTTAGAGACTATAAAAAACTGCGTTCCCATTCAGAACCAAAGTGCCATCATAAGTTTTTTAAAAAAACAGCTCAATGAACTGGAATCACGACTTGATGCCATACATGTTTTAAAGGAGGCCACCCCCAAAAACAACTCCACCATATTATCCTATGGAGAAATACTCTCCAGTAATATCATTCAGGAGATCTTTACTTTCAACAAAATCAATTCTGTATTAAAAGACAGTCGGGAACTCATCAAAACATACTCCCACAATGGAAGAGACGTAGTAGATCAAGAAGTTACAGAGAACCTCATTCAGAGTTATTTCAAAAAAAACACTTCCGATGTTGTCTTACTCCCAGGTTTTATCGCCAGCGACGCATTGGAAGAAACTACTACCCTGGGCAGAGGAGGATCGGACTACTCAGCAGCCATTATTGCCAATGCTACTGATTCAAGGGTTTTGGAAATCTGGACCGATGTCAGTGGCATGTATACTGCAGATCCTAAAATCGTAGCCCAAGCCAAGCCGATCGAAAAGTTGAGCTATTACGAAGCAATGGAACTTTCCCATTTTGGAGCCAAAGTAATCTACCCCCCTACCCTCCAACCCATAATTGAGAAAAAAATTCCAATTGTAATCAAAAACACTTTTGCACCCGAGGATCCGGGTACACTCATCGATGATAGTCCTGCCATTGAAAATGTTGAAATCGTCAAGGGAATCAGCCATATAGACAACGTTGCACTAATCAATTTGGAAGGAAGTGGTATGATTGGAATCACAGGTTTTTCTAAGAGATTCTTTGAGGCCTTATCTGAACATAATATAAATGTGATCATGATAACCCAGGCTTCCTCAGAGCACTCCATCTGTATTGGAGTAAAAGAAAACGAAGCACTAAAGGCCAAAAAGGTGATCGATGAAAAATTTGGGTTTGAAATATCCATCAATAAAGTTGCCCCCGCTAAAATTGAAAAATATATGGTAAACATAGCTGTTGTTGGGGAAAAAATGAAAGAACACCAGGGCATTAGTGGAAAACTATTCAGTAGTCTTGGGGCCAACAACATTAATATCAGAGCCATCGCTCAAGGCGCATCCGAAAGAAATATATCAATCATCATTGACAAAAAGAATGTTATCAAAGCCGTCAATACACTACACGAGAGTTTCTTTGAAGCCCAGATCAAAGAATTGAACCTTTTTGTCACAGGTGTGGGAAATGTGGGCAGTAAACTTTTGGAACAAATTGAAAAGCAAACTGAATATTTAATTGAAAATCTAAGGCTGAAAATTCGTGTCATTGCATTGTCCAATTCAAAAAAAATGGTTCTGGGAGAAGATGCTTTGGATTTGACACAATGGAAATCAAAATTAGAAGAAAGTGAAACCAAGGCTAGCAGAGATATGTTTTTTAAACATGCAAAAAAACTCAACCTAAGAAATAGTATTTTTGTTGATAATACGGCTAGTGAGATCATTGCCAAGGAATATGCTCGTTATTTAAACAACAACATTGGTGTCGTTACTTGTAACAAAATTGCTGCTGCCGATGAGTTAAGCAACTACCTCAACCTCAAAAAAATATCCAGAAAATTTGGAAG
>CAJWAY010000136.1 GCA_913020685.1 uncultured Flavobacteriaceae bacterium | reverse complement strand
CCAAACTCCTGAACATTGGCTTTAGCATAAGGAAAAGGCATGCCGTTGTCGGCCGTTACTAAAATAAAGGTATTTTCTAACTCCCCTTTTTCTCTTAAAAAATCGATCATCTTTAGGAGGTGGTTGTCAAAATGCTCAACCTCAAGTATGTAGTCCAATAGATCGTTGCGGACAACCTCAGTATCAGGCAAAAATTCTGGTACTTGAACGGTCTCGATATTTTTTCCTGCTTTTATCCCGCTTTGGTATTCATAGACCCGATGGGGTTCGAAGGCACCATACCAAAATACAAAGGGTTCTCCCTCCTCTTTTTGATTGAAAAAATCCTTAAAATTTTTTGCATAATCATTAGCCCTGATTCCCTCCGTCGGCAGATCGGCCAACTGATATCTGTTGTATGCTTTGCCTACAGGATTTTGTTTTCGCCCACTAATCTCCCAGTTGCCAGGACCCCAGGGTTTTCCTGTATAACCCACAAAATATCCTAGTGAGTCCAATATCTCTGTAAAAACTTTAAATTTGATAGGAAAATTACTAGCATGGGTGCCGGCTTCCTCCAACTCCCAAATGTTTTTTCCGGTTAATATAGCCGCCCTTGAAGGACTGCATTGAGGTGCCGCAACGAAAGCGTTATGAAATAAAACTCCGTTCTGGGCTATATAATCAAAAGCTGGGGTTTGGGTTTCTGCAAAACCGTATATACCTGTATGGGGATAGGAATGATCGTCTGCAATGGCTATGAGGATATTAGGTGGTGGAACTTTTACCTTGGTGGCTGGGGTGCAGCAGAAAGTAATTAGTAAAAACAAACATAATAGTACGAATGGGTTTAATCTTTTCATTTAGAGTAATTTAAATTGAGATGTTTGATAGAATCGAGTAGCTGTTTCAGTTGTTCTAATTTTTTGGGGAATTTATGAGAAACATTACTGTTTTCCGAGATATCGTTTTTGAGGTTGAAGAGGCGTTCTGGCCTTTCACCGGGAGGAGTTGGCAACTTTGTCGGTGGAGTAAATCCTCCAGAGCCTCTTTTTTCGACCATTTTCCAGTCACCATATCGGATGGCAAAATGGCCAAGAGAAGAATGATGGATTATCGGATTAACTTCCGTTAGGGAATCCGAATCAGTTAGCTGCCCTAGCAGGCTGTAACTATCCAATGCTTTTGAAGGGGTGCTAAGCAATTCAGCGACAGTTGCATAGAAATTGGCCAAAGAGTGCGCACCATGGGCAACACTGCCCTGGCTTATCCTATCCGGCCATCTGACAATAAAGGGAACTCGATGTCCCGCCTCGTAAATATCGCCTTTCATGCCTTTAAGATGGTCAGCCGCTTTGTGATCATATTTTTCAATGTGGTGTGGTTTCCAATAGGGGCCATTGTCACTGGTAAAAAAGACCAGAGTTTCATCTTCAATACCTTGAGCATTAATATAAGCAAGCAATTGCCCAACTTGATCATCCACCATCTGAACAAATGCACCATAGATTCCTGCATCAAATTTGGAAGGATCCTTTTCTTTGGGCACCCAAGGGGTATGGGGAGCAGCCAAAGGAAGGTAAAGAAAAAAAGGAGCGTCATTTTTTTGAGCATTGTCGATGAAGGCTTTTGCTTTTTTGAAAAAATTGGGTAAAACATCATAAAAATCAAACCTCTCTGCCATAGGTCCCGGCCGCCAAAAATCATAATCTTTATCTCCTCCCAGATTACTGCCCTCTGTATAGGTAGATATAGGTTGGGTAAATTTTTCGTTTTCCAAATAGACATAAGGAGGGATATCAAGAGAGGCAGGAAGAATATAACTGTAATCAAAACCTACCTGAGTAGGTCCCTTAGTTGGGTTTTTAGAAAAATCAATGATTTCTTCTTTGTAATCCGTGATCAAACCCCAATCGTTTCGTATGACTTGATTTTCTTGATAGGAGGTTTTGAGTTGCCAATCCAACCCGAGGTGCCACTTCCCTACCACAGCAGTTTGATAGCCATTTCGTTGTAATAATTTGGCAACCGTTTCTTTTTCATCTGGAATCATTAAAGGGCCATAACTCCACAAAACATGAGATTTTAGTGAGGTTCTCCATGCGTATTCTCCAGTAAGGATACTGTATCGGGTAGGTGTGCAAACAGAAGAGGTAGAATGCATGTCCATAAAACGCATTCCCTCTCTAGCCAACTGATCTAAGTGTGAGGTTTTGATTTTTGAAGTCTTGTTATAAATGGATAAATCTCCGTAACCCAAATCGTCCGCCAAAATATAGATTATGTTTGGAAGCTTACTGTTTGATTTATTTTTAGGCAGACATCCAAAAAATAAAAGTAAACTGAGTATACAAAAGTATTTAGTTTTTATCATTTTGCTTTGGATTTGAATTCATTCAATTGAATCCCGTCCACGCTGTAATGTTTTACCGAAATACTTCCCCCCTCGTCAGGGTCAATAGTAACAGTCATAGTTCCACCCGTTACATTCAAATACAAATGCTCGGGTCTAACATCCTCTTGTTTCCAACCCCCTGCATGTTCATTACTGTTGGGTCCAATAGAAAATTCAACAATTCCATATTTTGGATGCTTTGAAACATATTGCCAATGGCGGTCACCACATACTA
>CAJWAY010000135.1 GCA_913020685.1 uncultured Flavobacteriaceae bacterium | reverse complement strand
AGGTTAAGTCTGACTTGATGGGAGAGCAAACTATACTCTGTGGGGTGTTGCAAACTGGTTCCATTCTCTGTTTTGATAAAATGGTTGAGAAAGGTATCGATCCTGCCTATGCAGCCAAACTTATCCAGTTCGGGTGGGAAACGATCACAGAGGCACTCAAACATGGTGGAATTACCAATATGATGGACCGTCTTTCGAATCCTGCAAAAATTAAAGCTTTCGAACTTTCTGAAACCCTAAAAGAAATCCTAACGCCTTTATTCCAAAAGCATATGGACGATATCATGTCAGGTAACTTTTCTAAAACTATGATGGAGGATTGGGCAAATGAGGATAAAAATCTTCTACAATGGAGGGCTGCTACTGGTGAAACTGCTTTTGAAAAAACCACAATCACTAGCCAAGAAATTTCAGAACAAGAATATTTTGATCATGGGGTTTTGATGGTTGCTTTTGTTCGTGCGGGAGTAGAATTGGCCTTTGATACTATGGTATCCTCAGGTATTAAAGAAGAGTCTGCATATTATGAGTCACTTCATGAAACACCTCTGATTGCAAATACTATCGCCAGAAAGAAATTATTTGAAATGAACCGCGTTATCTCAGATACGGCTGAGTATGGTTGTTATCTTTTTGATCATGCTGCCAAACCCTTGTTAATTGACTTTATGGAAGATATTGACACTGATGTTATTGGAAAACCTTTTGCTGAGATTGATGGAAATGTTGTAGACAATCGTCAATTGATTGACGTCAATGAAATCATTCGTTTTCATCCGGTTGAGATAATCGGATATGATTTGAGGGAGTCCATGACCGCAATGAAGAAAATTGTTTAAGAAGTAATTCACATACAACTATTTCTAATAAATTAAGAGTTAATATTTAGTTAAGGGTTATCAGGAAGTTTATTTCCTCTACTCTTGCTCTAAAAAAATATTTAACTTTGTATAATAAAAACAAAACAAATCAAAAGTAATGAGTAATGTTTTGACCCAACTCGATATTGAACCTCTAAAAATTAGTGATATCCCGGAAGCCTTTCGGCCTCAAAAAAACAACTTCAACCAATACCTAGTCGACGGAGAACTAAAAACTTGGAAGGGTAAAATGGTAGATGTTTATTCAACCATAAGGACTGAAAATGAAAGTGGTGAAATTGTTCCTACTCTTTTAGGATCTGTTCCTGACATGGAATCTGAACCCGCATTAAATGCACTTGAATCTGCAAGAAAAGCTTTTGACAGAGGTAAAGGCCAATGGCCTACTATGAGAGTAAGAGAGCGGTTGAATTGTCTTAAACGTTTTGCTGACAAAATGAAGAATCACCGTAATGAAGTTGTTAGATTATTGATGTGGGAAATTGGCAAAACACTCACTGACTCTGAAAAAGAGTTCGATCGAACGGTTGATTATATATACGACACTATTGACGCTTATAAGAAGCTTGACCAAAAGAGTGCTAAGTTTGAAAAAGAAGGTGGTATACATGCACACATAAGAAGAAGTCCACTGGGAGTTGTACTTTGTTTAGGGCCTTACAATTATCCCCTAAATGAAACCTTTTGTTTGTTGATTCCTGCTGTTATAATGGGAAATACCGCGGTTTTTAAACCTGCCAAGCATGGTGTACTTTTAATTACCCCTTTATTGGAAGCGTTTAAAGAATGTTTTCCTCCGGGTGTAGTAAACATTCTATTTGGTCGAGGAAGAAAAATTGCCCAACCCATAATGAAGACTGGTCATGTTGATGTATTGGCTTTGATTGGTCACAGTTCTTCTGCGGTCGCACTGCAAGACGAGCACCCAAACAAAAATAGACTTCGGCTCGTACTTGGACTTGAAGCTAAAAACCCAGGAGTTATTTTACCCGACGCTGACCTTGATCATACCATTAAAGAATGTATCTCCGGAACGTTGTCTTATAACGGTCAACGATGCACCGCGTTAAAAGTGTTATATGTTCATGAGTCTATAATTGATCAATTCAACAATAAATTCTCAGAAGCAGTTGACGGATTAAAATTTGGATTACCTTGGGAAAAAGATGTGTTTTTGACCCCTCTTCCTGAACCCAACAAACCTCAATACATTAAGGATTTGATTGAGGACGCAACTTCTAAAGGGGGCAAAGTGGTTAACAAAAAAGGAGGTCAAATATCTGTGAATTATACCTATCCAGCAGTAATTTGTCCAGTAAATGATACTATGAATCTTTACCATGAAGAACAGTTTGGACCTGTAATTCCAATTATACCTTACAAGGATATCAATGAGCCCTTGAATGCAATGGCAGCCTCAGATTACGGCCAGCAGGTCAGCCTATTTGGAAGGGATGTACGAAAAATAGGACCGCTTATTGATATATTGGCTAACTTGGTTTGCCGCGTTAATCTCAACAGTGCATGTCAAAGAGGACCTGACGTGTATCCATTTACAGGACGAAAAAATTCTGCGGTTAGCACCTTGAGCGTTTTTGACGCCTTGAGGTCATTTTCTATTAGAACATTTGTAGCTTCAAAAGATAACCCATACAACAATGAAATTTTGGAAAGCTTGTTAAATTCAAATGAATCAAACTTTGTTTCCTCTGATTACATCTTATAATATT
>CAJWAY010000134.1 GCA_913020685.1 uncultured Flavobacteriaceae bacterium | reverse complement strand
TGCGTATAAAGATGCTCATTTATAATGGATTGGTCAATTTTTTCGGGAGAAATTGTGTTATCTTTAATTTTGTATGCCAGTTGTTTCAGAACATTAGCCAACTCTTCTCTACCCCCGTAACTCAAGGCCAAGGTCAAAGTCATTTCAGTGTTATTTTGAGTTTGATCTATTACGTAATCCAATTCAGTTCGGACAGGCTCAGGGAGTTGTTCCGTATTTCCAATCACATTCAATTTAATTCGGTTTTCTAGTAGCTTTTCGAATTCACTTCTAAGGGTGTTGACAAGCAATTTCATCAAAAAGCCAATTTCCTCTTGCGGTCTACTCCAGTTTTCTGTTGAAAAAGCATAAAGAGTTAGGTATTTAATCTTAAGTTGAACAGCTTCTTCAACAACTTCCTGAACTGCCTTTACTCCATGATTGTGTCCATGAATCCTGTTTTTACCCATACTCTCAGCCCAACGACCATTCCCGTCCATAATAATGGCGAGGTGTTTTGGCATATCTTTATTCATGTTGCTCATGATCATTCTTTACAATAACACGGCAGATCGCCAAAGGTAAATGAAATTGTTAAACCAGTAAAAACATACCAGTCATTATTGTTCAAATTTCCAAATTTTAAATCATTTAAAAGACCGTCCTCAGTTTCCGCAGCACTTCCATCCAAATTATCGGTAAAAGTATACCTGGCTCCTATCTCAAACCCAAGAACCACATAAGGAGAAACATTAGCTTTTAATCCAACGATGGCGGGTAGTGCAATTTCAATACCTTTTCCATATTCAATATTCTCTAGTGTATTGGGTTCATGATAAAACAAGTTATAGCGAATAAAACCTAATCCAAAAAATAAGTAAGGAGCTATTTTTTTATCATTCCCATGTAGGTTAAAATCGTAATAATTAATTTCAGCTCCCACCGAAAACTCAGTGACCTGATTTTTAAATCTATACCTGCGATTAAAGCGGGCCATATCCAAAGGAGAATAATCACTTTTTCTTATATTCATTATCATTGCGTTGGCCCTAAGCGAATATCGGGTTGTTCGATTCCACTTATACACAAAACCAAAAGCAGGATTTTCAGGAGACACGTAATAGGTTCCCCCAATATCTCCAATATAATTGCCACCACCCAAAAAAGCACCCACCTCATGAAATTGTCCACTGGAATATAGGTGAATGCATAGGAGTACTACAAAAAGAGACAACCGGTTCATTTAAGTATAGGATGTAAAAATCAGGATGACAGACTTTAGCAATCTTTCCCATATTCATAAACTAAAAAATACCCTAATTATTGCCTGTTTCTTGCATCGTAACCCCAAAAAAGCTTTTCGCGGAGTGTTTTAAAATAATTGTCCTCCTCAAGTTCAACAGTAAAGACAGAAAAAGGAGCTTTTTTAACGCGGATTTGTGTGCCATTCTCAATGGTGAAAATCCTTGAGTCAAGTGATATTAGATGATCTTCCCCTCGACCATCCACTCGGATTTCTATAAAGGCTTTGTTGGGAACAACGAGTGGTCTTATATTCAAATTGTGTGGAGCTATTGGATTGAGTACAATACCCTCAGTTTCTGGAGTCAAAATAGGTCCCCCACTACTTAAGGAGTATCCTGTTGATCCAGTTGGAGTAGCAATGATAAGGCCATCGGCCCAGTAGGTCGTCAAAAACTCTTTGTCTATTTGGGTTTCGATACTTAACATGGCTGTTGTATTCTTCCGATTGATGCTGATCTCGTTCAGTGCATAACTAAATTTATCAATTTCTTCATGTTTACAGGAGAGTTCTAAAGCCAACAAATCGCGTTTAATCAATTTAAATTTTTTATCAAAAAACTTGTCCAAAGCCTCGTTAAGTGACTCTTTTTGCAGACTGGTCAAAAAACCCAAACGACCGGTATTAATGCCTAGTATAGGATTTTCTGTGTCTTTTACAAAAGGGATAGATCGCAATAGTGTTCCATCCCCGCCTATGGAGAATAAATAATCATGGTCCAACCCGAGTGTAGCACCGGCATCAAAAGTATTGTACTTTCTGTCTTCCGCAGGCAGGTGATCCGTCAAGCGGCTGTCCAAAGTAAGTCTGTGGCCTTTGTTTTCCAAATAGGCAATGGTAGCCTTGGCATACTCAATGGTGGCTGGTGTATCAAAAGCACAAAAAACAGCAATCTTCATCCCAAAATATTATGGTATAAAATTACGAAACTTTATCGGGCTTGCCTTTTGATAGTCGAAATTTAGCCGATACCATTAATAGTTCTTAATTTTATAAACTAAAAGGAATTAATGACCAAGTTAAGTGTAAACATCAATAAAATCGCCACACTGAGAAACTCCCGTGGGGGGAATGTCCCTGACCTGCTCAAAGTTGCGGCAGACTTGCAAAGCTATGGTGCACAGGGTATCACCATTCATCCCAGGCCTGATCAACGCCACATCCGCTATAATGACGCCTTGGCCTTGCCAGCTGTTTTGACCACCGAATTCAATATCGAAGGTAATCCCATCCCAAAATTCATCGATTTGGTCATACAGATTCAACCTGATCAGGTGACCTTGGTCCCTGATTCCGAGGACGTCATTACCTCCAATGCCGGCTGGGATACCGTCAAACACAAAGACTTTCTCGCAGAGGTCATCAGTGAGT
>CAJWAY010000133.1 GCA_913020685.1 uncultured Flavobacteriaceae bacterium | reverse complement strand
CATTGATGAATCTTTCAGCTTTCGAATTCCAGTGAAGTTTTCGAGGTATTTTCATCGCAATGTGACTGATCAGACAGACTACACATGCCATATGCCCCATATCAACAGGAGAAATAGGGTCTTTTCTAGATTGAATACAGTCAAGCCAGTTGCCGTGCTGATCATCAATTTTGTAGAGATGGGTTTCATTAGGGCCAATTTTAGATTCTAAAATTTTCGGGTCTGATGCATCCAAAGCCTTTTTACTTTTTTCTATTGCGACAGGGTCTGAACTTGACGCAACATAAGCCCCTCTTGATACAAAAATCCAGCCCTCTGATCCTTCATATCTTACACCATTGGGATACCCTCCACTTGTCAAGACACTTATTCCATTGTTATATTCGTGTTTTACCATGAAATCCCCATGAACATTCCAAAGCCCTGATTTTGGAAAATCAGCAATTGCTTGAACTGATGAGGGTCCAACCATTTCGGTGTCCATTCCCCAGGCGGCGGAGTCAAAGTGATGTTGCCCCCAACCTGTGATCATTCCAGCACCGTAATTTTCGTGTCTTAGCCACCCCGGTCGTCCGTATCCCTCTTGAGGGTGAACCCCAATTTCAGTATACGGCACTTCAGGTGTTGAACCCAACCACATATCAAAATTTAGATTTTTAGGAATTGGCATGGCTAGAGCTTCTGGTCCACTCGGATCACCAGGTAGACCAATTTTTACAGTATGTAAATTTCCAATTCTTCCGTTTCTCACCAACTCAGCTGCGATTCTGAATTGAGGCATGGCCCTTTGTTGTGTTCCTACCTGAAGAATGACTTTGTTTTTTTTAACCGCATTGACCAACTGCCTTCCCTCTTTGACAGTGAGGGAGGTTGGTTTTTGAAGATAAATATCTTTTCCCGCCATCGCCGCCTCCATTGCAGGTTGAGCATGCCAGTGATCGGGAGTAGAGATCAAGACTGCATCAATGTCTTTGTCCATTAACATTTCACGATAGTCCTCGTAAACCTTAGTACCCTTGTAATTATTTTTCCTCTTTTTTTCTTGGTAAAATTTATCAACCAATTCTTTTGCGTCTTTCATTCTTTTGGAGTCCAAATCACATACCGCCATAACGTTGGCAACGTCATAGGCCATGGTATCAATAAGATCATGAGAACGTGCAATACGCCCACAGCCTATTTGACCAATATTAATTTTGTTACTTGGTGCATTTTTCCCAAGTACACTCGCTGGCACTATTGAAGGGAACCCCACCATAGCAACTGTTCCCATTCCAGTTTTACTTATAAATTTTCTTCTTTTCATTGGTTTAATTTTTAAAAATCTCTATTGAGGGTTGAAAAGCGAATGCTTTCCAGTGTTTTTCAGCTTCTTGGGGCGTGATCTTACCATCAAAAACAAGAATACGATAATTCAATTCATAGGATTTTTGGGGTTCAATTTTCCAGCCTTTATTTCTGATGGGGCAGAATTCAAAAAACATATCACCCCTTCCTTTGTTGGCGCTAATTGGCCATATTCTCATGGGCTCGGGATGAGATCGATTGTTGGGATGACTCATAAAAAGAACCCCAGTAATGCCCCCTTCCACACTGGCATCTCCATAGACAATGCACCATCTTGCCAAGGTACCGTCAGCCGATGCTCTATTTTTTCCTTCAGATGTGATGACCTCACAATTTTCTTTATCCCATTGTTCCTTAAAGCGAAACCCTAAACCACCTCCATATCTATATGCCTCGAAAAGGATACCTCTTTCAAGTGGGGAAGAGAACTTAGTGGTGTAGTCTATGAAATATTGATTAGGATTATTGTTTTTCCATACTTTGACAGTAAGGTTTTCATTTAGTGCCAACTTTTTCCCTTTTTTTGACCTCAAATAAAAATGTTCTTGATGTGCGACAAAGCCAACATAAATACTTCCAGCCATAATGTTTTTAAAACTTTTAAACAAGACTGTACCCTGCCCGTATTTTAAATTCCAAAAATCTACTACTCTATCATTGATTCTAGTCCTGGTCCAAGGACCCCAAACACCGTAATGGTGATAATGGTCGGGTGGTTGAATTCTGGTGAGTGTATCTCCTTTGGAAGAAATAATGGGGTGGATATAACCAGATTTTTGATAGAGTTTATCAACCCCTTCAGGGGGTAATTTCATTTCATAACGATAATGTATCAATGATTGATCTCCAAACTTTAGCTTTAGATCTCCATTATCTAATATGTAATTAAATAAAGGAGCATTTTTTTGGTTTTTTTTATATATAAAGCAGTAAGTGGTTTTAACTCCAGGTTCATTGGTGTACTTAAACCAGATTTTATTTTTTTGATTGTTGTCTATCTGAAATGGAACGACTTCTGTCTTAATTCCGTTTTTTTTAACCAATACAATGTCTTTATCCCAGCAGTAGTTTTTTTGGTTATCAAGCACAATTGAAACAGGCCTCTCAAAATCAGAAGAAAAATCATCCTCAACTTTCATGCATAAACAGCTTTGTCCATTTGCAATTACACACCCAAAAAAAAGTAAAGACAAGAGGTGTAAATTTTTCATTTGAAAGTCTTAGTAGTTAAAGCTAGTTTATTAGAGTGTTTTATCATAATGTAAAATATTGTAAAATTTATTTGAAATTAATTTTTTAAATGGCATTCGGTCTTAATAACAATATACAATATTTACAGGGCCTTTTT
>CAJWAY010000132.1 GCA_913020685.1 uncultured Flavobacteriaceae bacterium | reverse complement strand
GACGGAACAGCAAAACTTGTTGACAAAGAATAATCTTCATTTTGAGGGGAAAAAACAATGGTATATGCTTCTTCTGATTCGGTCCCAAATATTGTTGGGCTTTGATTAGAGGACGATGTAATTCCAGACAAGTCATCAACACTAAATTCACGAGCAGAAAAAGGAATGTTAACTCCTGAAACAAAAAAGGTAAAATCAAAACCAAGCTTTTTATGAGTCTTAGCAGTTTTAACCCAGCCTTCACTCATTGATATTTGGGCCGAGTTGAAAAGTGGACTGAAGTATCTCTTAGCCAAAATATCTCTGTCATATTCAGATGCAAGTATAAAGTTTTCAAAACCTGAGATTTCTTGTGTGTGGCTAGCTGTATAAGTCAAGAACAAAAAAAGTATTAAAATCCGTTTCATTTACTCAAAAAGCTCTTCTGGTATTGTTGGAAAAATTAGCAAAGCGTTTTTGTAATATATTTTTTTCAAAACTTCATCTGGCAGATTTAGCCCATACATTTTCCAGAAAGCATGTCTTTTTCTAAAGTAATCAAAGTATTCATCGTCAGATTCTAGTACCCTGAAATATGTATAAAATTCCTCTTTATTGTATGAATCTTTTCCAAACATAATTCTGTCCTGATAGTCTATGAAAAATTGACGAGCAGTTTTTGGCTGCCTACCCAACTCGGCTATGACTGCGCCAAACTCGGTTACAACGTTTGGGAACTCATCTAGGTGTTCACCAAGCCTCTTTAAATCATTACCCATCCAGCCAAGGTGAGCATTGATAAACGTTGTGTTTTTGTGTCTTTTGAAAATTGTGTGCTGTTCTTTGATAATATCTTCAAAAGGCGGAATAAAGTCTGAATCTCCATAGAACCTATTGGGTTTTTCTTTTAACTCAAACCATCTTTCATTCTGGTCGTCTTTTGGCAGCCAAAATTGAAATGGATCAGCAGAGTGGATTAACACAGGAATCCCTAATTCACCACAAACTTCCCATATGGGGCCTAACCTCTCATCATCAACTCTAACCCTAATTCCCTTTGAGTCTTTGTTGGTTAAGCCTAAAGACTTATATACTTTCAACCCAATAGCCCCTTTTGAAACGGCATCTCTTATGGCCTTTACCTGGTCTTCAACATGGTTTTCTACATCAACTGAGTTAAAATCAACATTTACAAATAATCCAATTCGGCCTGGTTGATTTTCTTCTATGTTTTTTTTTGATTTTTCAAAATAAAGGTCTTTTACACCTTGAGGACCAAATCCAGACCCACTCAGATTGACAATATAACCCATGTTTATTTCATCCATCTCTGCAACTAGCTCATTAAGATCCATCATTGGCATATTCCACAGGTGGCTGTGAACGTCAATGAATGTATATTTTGCCTTTTTAATTACTTCACCTTCCACTATCAGAGATGATGGCGGATCATAATCTTCGAAGCTCATTATATTATTTTTATTCTGTATAATTGAGATTGCAAAATAAATTGCTAATGTTACAATTAGAATAAAAGATAGAGTCTTAAAAAGATTTTTGAAGCTGAACATTTTATTGATTTATAGGAATCGAAACAACTGCTTTATCCCACGCCATTGACATGTTTACCCCTAACGAATCTTTTGAAAATTCAATCGTGAATTGTTCAAGAGGTTTTTCCAAAGCCCCCACATCAACACTTGTTTTTAGCACATCTAATTTTGGATTAGGCTGTGAAACCGCAAAAAACACATCGCTTTCTGAGTTTAGCCCTACTGTCCAGCTGTCTTCGTAAGGAAATGTGAAAAGAGCGTATTTGCCTGCAGGCAATTTCTGTCCGTTAAATAAAATGCTTGATGAAGTTTCAAATGTAGTTGCTGCATTAGCACCTGTTCTCCAATACTTTCCAAAAGGAACCAAAGCACCTTTTTCTTCTGAGCCAAAAATTAATCTGTCCTTTTTATAAGGACGACTGTAAACGACCTTAAGACTTAAGTCGTCGGAGTTGTAGCCAACCGTTTCCTTTGGGCTTACTGGGTTGGCAAGCATATATGCCACATAACCAACAAAAGCTAAAACTAATATTCCGATTATTTTTAAAACATTTTTCATTTTTATTGTTTTAGTTATTTTTATTAAACCTAGCAAGATACTTGCCAATCATATCAAACTCTATATTTACCAAATCACCTGCCTTTAATACTTTAAATGATGTGTTTTCATAGGTGTAGGGTATGATCGTAACTTTAAAAGTATTCTTTTCAATGTCAAAAACGGTTAGACTAACCCCATTAATACAAACCGAGCCTTTCTCTATTAAAAGCATCTCGTTGGCAACATTAAATTCAAATTTGTAAATCCAGCTTCCATCGTTAACCGAGACATCTGTGCATTTTGCAACACCATCAACATGCCCCTGGACAAGATGACCGTCAAGTCGCTCCCCAAGTTTCATGGCTCTCTCTAGATTTACAAGGTCATTAACAGCAAAGTTCTTTAATGAAGATTTATCCAAAGTTTCTTTTACTGCTGTTACTGTATGGGATTTATCACTCAACTCTGTGACAGTTAGACATACACCATTATGGGAAATACTCTGATCTACTTTTAGCTCTCCACTTATGTCACTTTCAATTGTGAAATCGATATTTCCACGGTCGACATTAACATTTGTAATTTTTCCTATACTTTCTATGATTCCTGTAAACATTATATCTGTTTAATTTGATAAATTTACAGAATTATTAGGATATAGCTAAAA
>CAJWAY010000131.1 GCA_913020685.1 uncultured Flavobacteriaceae bacterium | reverse complement strand
TTAACGAATCACAAATTTAGGACTATTCGGTTTGCAAACAAAGTCAATTTATACAGTAGGTTTGTTAATATTTTTTTGTCTCAACTATTTGCAATCGCAGAGATCAATTGACACCCTTTCACTTGCTAACTCAACTGAAATTGAAAACAAGATACTGACTGATTCCATTCCAAACAAGGAGCCCACACTGCTAGATAAAGTAAAATATAATGCTAAAGAGTATGTCAGAATTAATCGCAAAGAAAGTAAACTATACTTATACGACAACGCCGAATTGTATTATCAAGATATGATTCTAAAAGCTGGAATTATCATCCTGGATTATGCCAAAAATGAAGTTACAGCAGGGAGGATACCTGATTCCTTGGGAGTTTTGATCCAAAATCCATATTTCAAACAAATAAATAACGAAATTTATCCAGATTCTTTAAGATTTAATTTTGATACTCAAAAGGCTTTGATCTGGAATTCCAAATCCGCTCAAAACGGAATGAATGTTTATGCTTCCTTTACCAAAAAGGAAAATGACTCTGTTTATTACATAAAAGATGCTAAAGTAACCACCGGTGGTGATCTTGAAACATCCGATTATTATTTTAGAATACGCAAAGGTAAAATGGTTCCACAGGGAAAGATTGTAACTGGCTTTACCAATATGTACATTGCAGATGTGCCCACTCCCCTGGCCTTACCTTTTGCTTTTTTCCCATCGTCACAAAAACAACAATCAGGATTTTTATTTCCCACGATTGGGGAAAGCAACAATAGAGGCTATTCTTTGCAAAATGGGGGATATTATCTCGCTATGTCGCAATATTTCGATCTAGCTGTTACTGGAGATTACTACACCAATGGGAGTTATGGATTCAGAGGAGATTCCAAATACCGACTTATGTATAACTTTAGTGGAAGTCTGAGCATGAGATTTGAAAACCTCATCACTGGTGAAAGAGGTATTCCTGGTTATGCAAAATCAACCGTTTTTAATATACGCTGGAATCACTCCAAAGACCCAAAATCCAGCCCAAATTCGAACTTTTCTGCTTCCGTTAACTTCGGAACCAGCGATTATTTTAGGGAATCTGTTAACCAGCTGAACAGTCCAAATTTTCTCAATAATACATTGAGTTCATCCGTAGCCTATTCCAAAAGAATACCAGGCAACCCTAGTATCAATTTATCAATGAATGCAAATATGTCCCAAAACTCAAATACAAAAAGTGTTAACCTCACACTACCTAGTTTTCAGGGGAGTATAGATCGTATCTTTCCATTTGAACCCAAAGACAAACCCAAAAAGGGTTTAATACAAAATATAAATTTACAATACAACGTAAGAGCAGAAAACCGAATCATTACATCTGAGGAAGACCTTTTTACCAGTAAAATGTATGACAATGCAAGGTCAGGTGCAATACATTCAATTCCTCTAAGTACAAATTTTAAAATTTTTAAACATTTTAATTTGGCTGCAAGTGCAAATTACAGAGAGGTATGGCAACCTAAAACAATTAGATACAATAACTATGACCCAATTATTGACGGAGCAAAAAAAGATACCATAAGTCAATTCAGTGCATTTAGAATCTACAATTATGGTCTCAGTATGGCTACTACAATTTACGGGACTGTAAATTTTAAAGAAGATAAAAAAATCAGATCGATTAGACATACCATTCGTCCTTCAATATCTTACAGCTCAGCTCCAAGTTTCGATCAATACTACGATGAGTACATCATTGATGCGGATGGAAACACAAGAGATTATACGCGTTTTGAAGGCGGTTTATATGGAACTCCTTCAAGAGGCTTATCAAAAAGTATGGGCATATCAGTTAATAATGTCTTTGAAGCTAAAATCGTAGATCCTGATACAACAAAAACTGAATTAAAAAAGATTCAATTGATCAAAAACTTGAATCTTAGTACAAATTATAATATTGTGGCTGACCAATTCAAATGGAGTCCTGTTCGCGCTACCACAGGAATAGATTTATTTGACAAAGAAATATCCATTAATGTTGGGGCAACTTTTGATATGTATGCTTTGAACGAGCAAAACCAAAGGATCAATGAGTTTAATATCAGTAAAGGCGGGGGACTCTTCAGGGTAACTAGTGCAAATTTGAACACAGGTTATAAACTTTCCAACAAAACCTTTTCTAAAGACAAGAAAAAGGAGGATGAGGAAGAGGAAGAAGAAGATCCAATGAGTTATTTCGAAAACACTTCCGGTGGAGGTCGATCAGATGATCTTTTTGGTGATACTATTGGTATGAATAATGAAAGAAAAATGGAGGAGGATAACACAGTAAAAAATAAATACCCCTCATACAGAGCAGAAATCCCCTGGTCACTTAGATTTACATACTCGCTTACCTATAATAATTCAAGAAATCAAAATGATTTTTCAAATAATTCACTCATGTTTTCAGGGGATATTGAATTGACACCTAAATGGAAAATTGGCGGATCATCGGGTTTTGATTTTAAAAATCATGGTTTTACTTACACTCAGCTACGATTCAATAGAGATTTAGACAGTTGGCGTTTGGACTTTAGCTGGGTTCCTTTTAGTGATCGAGCCTCATGGAATTTTTTTATTGGAATTAAATCTGGACTTTTGAGTGATATAAAGTATGAGAAAAATAGGGAGCCCGACAGACGTTTAAGATAAATTCATGAAAAAGATAATCACTACAAAAAATGCTCCTGCTCCTATTGGTCCCTATAACCAAGCGATATT
>CAJWAY010000130.1 GCA_913020685.1 uncultured Flavobacteriaceae bacterium | reverse complement strand
TCAAAAAGTACAGTATGCTAGAAAAAGGTCAAAAACATTTTGTTCCTGAGTTTGCTGCTATGACAGAGGACTTGGACAAGGGAATTGGAATGATACTCGATAAGGTTGAATCACTGGGAATAGAAGACAACACTTATATTATTTTTTTATCAGATAATGGAGGAAGAATTTCAATCCCAATAGGACCTGAGCAGCAACTAGCGAGAAACTTTCCTCTGAGAGGTGGTAAGGGTTCAATGTATGAGGGAGGGCTTAGGGTTCCATTTATCTTTTCAGGCCCTGGAGTATCCCAAAACACGTATTCAGATGTTCCTGTAACCGGTCTTGATATACTGCCTACTTTAGCCAGATTGGCAGGTTATGAAGATCCATTGCCTCGTATTCTCGATGGAGGTAATCTGCAATCGATCATTCACAATGGTGGATTTGGAACAGTTAAGCGTAACAGTCCATTTCTGATCTTCCACCAAGCGGCAAACAGAAAACCTATCTCTGCTATCCGATGGGGAAATTATAAACTTGTCAAATACTGGCACTTTAACAAATTTGAACTTTTTGACCTTTCCAAAGACATTGAAGAAAAAAATGATCTTTCAATTGAAATGCCTGAATTGGTCGAGAAATTAAATGATGCTTTGACTCGTTTTTTGGATGAAGCCAATGCCGAGACTAAACAAACAGAAACTTAAATACAAATTTTACTTATGAATCGTTCGAGAAGAAAATTTATAAAGCGATCGGGAATAGCAATGCCAATGCTTATTTCGCCAAATCTTATTTCTTGTTCATCTTTTACGTCCACTAAGAAAGTAAAGATTGATGAGATCAATTTATTTTTAATCAACGTAACTAAGGAGCGAAATTTTAGTTATGGAGTATGGAAGAACAGACAGCACATCATGATCAATATAAAAGGGGGAAATCAAATTGGTTGGGGGGAGACAAAAGTTTCCAGCAATCAGCCTGATTTTGATATGTCTACTTGGTCTGGACAGTTTAAACAACTAAAAGGAATGATGCTGGGGGAAGCAATTGAAGAGGTTAGAAACCAGTTTCTAGCGGGTAATTGGAAGCCTACAGTCACAGAAGGTTTATTGATGACCCTTTATGATCTAATGGGTAAGATTGAAAATAAACCCACAGTCAAAATATGGGGTTTAACCGGAGAAGCTCCTGTGCCCGGAATTTTCTGTATTTTGGAAAAGGAAGAATCAATGGTGGTCAAACAAGCACAGATTGCTTTAGATCAAAACATGCATCGTTATGTCAAAATCAAAATGTTTGGGGATTTTGAATTGGATAAAAAGAATATCTCTGCCTTACGAAAATTTTTAGGGCCGGATTCTTTTATTGTGGGAGACCCTAATCGAGGTTACGACCACGTCAAGGACTTACAGGAATTATCAGAAATCATGATTGCCCTCAACGAGGCTGGAATGGATGGGGTAGAAGACCCCTCCAATCTGAGTAAAGAAGATTTGATCTATTTGCAAGCTAATGTTGGTAAATTGTCAATTATACCAGATAAAATCATGCGACCCGCTTCCAAAAGTATCAACTATTTCGATGATCGCATGGGGAATTATTTTAATCTTCATCCCAATTGTATGGGTACTTTTACTGAGATCAATGAAATTTCAAAGGTAATAAGGGCTTCCAATAAAGGAATAATGATTGGAGACTCCAGTCTGATTGGAGCAGCTTGTACATTTTGGCAACAAATAGCAGTTGGTAACCAAGCTTCTTGGGTAGAAGCCATGGAAAAACCACAGGAACAAGATTCGTTCTTAAAATGTATTGAACAAAAAGCAACTTCCCTAAATGAGGAAGGCAAGGTAGAGGTGGATTTTAAACCGGGCTTTGGGCTAAAAGTCAACGAAAAAAAATTAATTTCACTTGCTGACGCATATCTAAAAATTTAAAATGAAAAAACTACAACTTTTTTTTCTGTTTTTTGGAACACTGGTATACAGCCAACGACCTGTAGATCTGGTCAATCCTCTTGTCGACTCTGCAAATTCCCGATGGTTCTTTTTTTCGTCCGCTACCCGTCCATTTGGAATGGTCAATTTAAGCCCCGACATGGGAACCGCAGGTGCCTGGGAATCGGGCTATCGCTATAACCAAAAAACCATTAATTTTTTTAGTCATATTCACGCTTGGCAACTGTCTGGTATCCCCGTTCTACCAACTACCGGCGAAATTAAAGCTCATAGAGGACCCAAAGCTTATGGTTCTTCTTATTCTCACGACAGAGAAACCGTAGAAGCAGGTTATCATGCCGTAGTTTTGGACGATTACAATATAAAAGCTGAATTGACCTCAACAGTGCGAGTTGGCTTTCACCGCTATACGTTTCCCAAATCCGATCAAAGTGCTGTTATACTTGATCTATCCACCCAATTGGGGCCCAGTGGTACAGCAAGTGGTTTTGTAAAAAAAGTATCCAATAAAAAACTACAAGGTTATGCTGTTATGGAAAATACAGTCAGAAGACCCAAAGACACCAAAGTCTTTTTCAGTCTTCATTTTGATAGGCCTTTTGAAGATTTGTATGCCTTTCAGGATCAAAAGTTATTAGGGAAAGTAAAAGAATTTGAAGGTAAGAATGGAGGCGTATATCCGCTTTTTAAGACCAAAGAAGGAGATCAAATCATGATGAAAGTTGGTATCTCATATGTAAGCATGCAACAAGCCGAACTCAATCTTCAAATGGAATTAAAGCATTGGGATTTTGACGCTGTGGTTAGAGATTCAAAAAACCAATGGAATGATTACCTCAGTAGAATTGAAATCAAAGGAAACACCAAGG
>CAJWAY010000129.1 GCA_913020685.1 uncultured Flavobacteriaceae bacterium | reverse complement strand
ACGATATAAGATGAACCCCAATTTAATTGGGTTGAAATTGTACTCATATATGCGGAAATCAGAGATGCCAAAACTAGTCCAAGCAAACCCGTTGGCAGCTTTGTCAACATTGCAGGATAGGCCAAATCATTTCCTAATTTGTCAGGTGTGATGCTAGGAAAAGCATTTTGAATACTTTCAAGATCAGGGAAAACTACTAAGGAAGCAAGGGCAACTATAATCCAAGGCCAAGGACGCAATGCGTAATGCATTATGTTAAAAAAGAAAGTCGCTCCAATAGCATGGTTTTCATCTTTAGCTGCAAACATTCGTTGAGCAATATAGCCCCCACCACCAGGTTCTGCCCCTGGATACCAGGCGCTCCACCATTGCACAGCAAGTGGTATTATTAGCAGAGTAATCAAGGCTTCTCTGTTTCCAAAATCTGGAAGTATTGATATTTTCCCTACTACATTTTCATTGGTAAGCAAAGCATCAATTCCTCCAACCTCTGGAATATTCACCAAGTAAACAGCTGCTCCAATTGAGCCTACCATTGCTGCAAAGAAAAGAACTACATCAGTATAAACAACACCTTTAAACCCGCCTACAGCACTAAAGATAACAGTAACCATTCCAGCTGAAACAACGGTTTGCCAGGGCTCTAATCCTAACATAATTCCTCCAATCTTAATTGCTGCTAATGTTACAGCTGACATAGTGATTACGTTAAAAATAATTCCTAAATAGATTGCTCTGAACTTTCTTAAAAAACTTGCTGGCTTCCCTCCATAACGTAACTCGTAAAATTCCAAATCTGTACTAACATTTGATTTACGCCATAACTTTGCATAAACAAAAACTGTCAATAAACCGGTGATTAAAAAAGCCCACCAAACCCAATTACCTGAAACTCCATTTGTTCGGACGATATCTGTAACTAAATTCGGAGTGTCGGTTGAAAATGTTGTAGCAACCATAGATAATCCCAAAAGCCACCATGGCATGCTTCGCCCTGAAAGAAAAAATTCATTTGCGCTTTTCCCTGAGGATTTAGAAACATAAATTCCAATTCCTAAGGTTAATGCAAAAAATAAGGAAATGATAAGCCAATCAAGAGTTGCAATTTGCATAATGGTATTTAATTAATGTCGTTAAAGGTAAATAAAAAGACGCTTCTTAATTAAAAAGTTGTTAAAACACTTGAGTTTAAGAGGATTTCCTGCTAGGTTTGCTGCAAGAATTGTTTAGATAATAATGATGAACAGGCTTTTTTTTACATTATGTTTTTTTTTCCATGCGGTTTCAAGTTGGGGTCAAAACAATGTTGAGTCAAATGAATCCCCCAAAATTCTCCTTTCACCAATCGAGAAAAAAGGGCCAAGCTTAATTCAGCCTAAAAAAGAAAAATCCTTTCTTTCTGAAGATTTCTTTAACCCTCAAATAGAATTTGAAGATCCTAAAAATGATATTGAAAACCCCCGCCTTCGCTTTGGAGAAAATGAACAATTTTTGGATCCCGGAAAACAATATTTAAATAGGTTAAATCGAAAGTCTGAAAAAGAAAAAAATCCTAATTTGTTTAAAACTGATCAATATTTGGGTGATTTTAGGAATAATGGGAAATTTGTTCAAATTGCGGTTAGAGATCACGAATCTCCCGACGGAGACCTTATCCGCATTATGCTTAATGATGTAGAAGTTGTTCCACAAGTATTGCTGCTAGAACGATTCAAAACTATTGCAATTGATTTGGTTAAGGGTTTTAACAAAATTGATTTTGTTGCCTTAAATCAAGGAGAATCAGGGCCCAATACCGCTGAGGTTCGTGTATTTGACGATAAAGGCAAATTAGTTGGTGCTAATCGTTGGAATCTTGCAACAGGAGTAAAGGCAACTTACATTATTGTTAAGGAAGAATAACCTCAACTTTCGTAAATTTCTAACATTCCTTTTATGAAAATATCGACCTCTTCTATAGTTCCTGTACTAATACGACACCAATCATAAAAAGGAGGAAAAGGTCTTCCAATACGAACACCTTTTTCTAACATTTTTGGCCCTAAATCACGGATATCCTTTTGG
Organism: uncultured Flavobacteriaceae bacterium; assembly: GCA_913020685.1. Classification (GTDB taxonomy): domain Bacteria; phylum Bacteroidota; class Bacteroidia; order Flavobacteriales; family Flavobacteriaceae; genus UBA8316. The sequence continues at coordinate 922 of CAJWAY010000129.1, read as the reverse complement.
GAATGAAAAAAGATAAAATTAGTATGTGATTTCACATAATCTAATTTCAAATGATCTAATAATTTATATATTCTAGATTTAGCTTCTTTGTTTTTTGTTAAAGAAAATTCGTAAAATTCTTTATCATTTAAAGCCTCTTTTGCTGCCTCAATTGCTAAAACATTACTCATTGCCACAATGTTTTTTCGAATCTTTTCAGCAATTTGAGGCTTGGCAATTAGATAACCTACTCGTAATCCTGCCATACCATAGACTTTTGAAAAGGTCTTTGATACTATAACATCATCTCCACGTTTTACCGCTTCAACCATACTAGGATAGTTTGGGATATCAATAAAATCATAATAGGCTTCGTCAGAAAAAACTATTGTTTTTTTACTAGCCGCATTACAAAAATCAACAAGCTTTTTTGCTGGAACCAAGGTTCCTGTCGGGTTATTTGGGTTACACAGAAAAACTAATTTTGTTTTTGAAGAAATACGTTTTTCTATTTCATCTAAATCATATCCCTTGTCTGCCCCAACAGGAACCCAATTAACTGACGCTCCCCACTGCTCTGCAAATTTCATCATAGCTAAAAAGGTAGGTTGTCCGGAAATTATCTCTCCCCCGTTTGAGGCAAAAGTAAGACCTGTTATTTTTAATCCTTCGGTTGAGCCTCCTGTTACTATAATAGATTCTGGATCTACTCCATGTTTCTTCGCTAAAATTTCCTCTAAATCATCCGAGTAGGCATAGGGATATCTACATGCATGATTGAAGGAGTTTTTAATCCTTTGTTGAACTCTTTTGGAGGGTCCAAATGGATTTTCATTTGAGCTTAAACGAATTATGGGGTCTAAACTTCTTGGAATAAACTCTGCTTTTTCTTTAGCGCTTAAAATATTTGGTGGTGCTAGAATTAAACCTCCTATACCTAGTG
>CAJWAY010000128.1 GCA_913020685.1 uncultured Flavobacteriaceae bacterium | reverse complement strand
TTACACCAAGTTTTTTTTCTCCTCATAAAGGTTTTGTTGTTACTCAGCTTAGTGGAGCTGGATGTCCAAATATGGGTAATTTTCCAGTCGTGCCATATTCTGGTGAAGTAAATGAATCTCCTAGCAATATGAACGGAATTAACAATATTGGTTCAATATTAGTTTCTAAAGCTGGAGTTTTTCAAGCAATAGTAAATAATAACATTAATGTAAGCTTGACAGCTTCTGAGAGAGCAGGTTTTGCAAGGTTTTTATTTGATGATTCCACTAACAAAGGTTCAATTGCAATCGGAAGTGGGGTAAACTCAACTAGTGTTTCTGAAGCTCATGTTAAGATCACTTCTGATCGAACTTGTGAGGGATACGCTAAAGGTGGCAACTTCTGTGGAACTAAAACTGATTATAAAATATATTTTGCTGTTGAATTTGATAGGCCATCATTAGTACAAAATTTGTGGAAAGGATCGGATATAATAGATTCAAAAGAGGTTAGTGGTAAAGATTCAGGAGTATTATTTTCATTTGATACCTCTAAAAACAAAGAAGTGAATTATAAAATATCAATATCGTATGTATCAACTGAAAATGCGAAACTGAACTTAAATTATGAGAAGCTTGACTTTTCTTTCAATAGTTATAGTGATTTCAACAGTAAATCTTGGAATAAGCATTTAAATAAAATCAAGGTTGAGTCGAATGACTCTGATAGGCTCATTCAATTTTATACAAGTTTTTACAGATCGTTAATTCACCCCAATCTCGTAAGTGATGCTAATGGTCAATATATGGGATCAGATTTCAAAGTTTACAAAGTTAAAAATCAAAGAAAACAATATAGCTCATTTAGTGTTTGGGATACATACAGAACGCAAGCTCAACTCTTGGCATTTCTCTTTCCAAAACAAAGTAGTGATATGGTGCAATCTCTCATAGACTTTGCAGATCAAGCAGGCGGCTATGGAAGATGGATTTTAGCAAATATTGAAACTGGAATTATGCAAGGAGATCCAACACCAATATTAATATCTAACTCCTATGCTTTTGGCGCAAAAGATTTTGATTTGAATAGGGCATACTTCCATATGAAGCGAGGTGCTACAATTCCAAGATTAAATTCTCAAAAACAAGAAATCAGACCATATTTGACTGAATTTATTAGAGACGGTCACACTTTTGCATCTATGTTACTAGAATATATTTCATCAGATTATGCCATCGGACAATTTGCAAAAAATGCATTGCAGCTTAATGAAGATTATAGCTTTTTTATTAATAGATCAAAAAGTTGGAAAAACATCTATAACCCTAAAATCAAATGGCTAAATTCAAGGTATCCCAATGGCAAATGGAAAGACATAGAATCTGATTGGAGAGAGGGTACGTATAAAAATTATTTTTGGATGGTCCCACATGATTTGGAAAGTTTAATTGACACTATTGGAGGAAAAGATTTTGCTGAGGAAAGACTAGATCAATTATTTGAAAGGTTAGACGCACGGTATGAAGATGACTGGTTTGCAAGCGGAAATGAGCCTGATTTTCATGTTCCTTGGATATATAATTGGACAAATAGTCCCGAAAAAACTACTTTAACCATTGATAGGATTCAAAAAGAAATGTACAATACTACTACCTCAGGACTTCCAGGAAATGATGACTTAGGGACTATGGGGGCGTGGTATGTTTTATCATCAATTGGTTTGTACCCACTCATTCCAGGGACTGCTGGCTTTACTTTAAATCTTCCGCAATTCAGTAACATCAAAATTAACTTACCAACTACCGTATTGTTAATTAAAAATGAAGATGAGGGACTCAGAACCATAAAATCTGTTCACATAAATGGTGAAAAATATAATAGTTTATGGTTGGAGTTAAATAAAATTGATAATGGAGGGGTTATTCAATACAATAAATTAAATTAAATCATATGAAAAATAGTAGGGGATCAAATAAGTTTATCAGGTTAATATCAACAAAATCTTTTGGGTTATTTCTACTCATAATTTTTTTCTTTTCTGGCTTCAAGGGACAATTCAAAAATGACTATGTTAAATACGTGGACCCTTTTATTGGCTCAGATAGCCATGGTCATGTTTTTGTTGGCGCAACTGTTCCCTTTGGAGGAGTTCAGGTGGGTCCTACAAATTTTAATAAAGGATGGGATTGGTCATCATCATACCATTACTCTGACAGTATTGTTAAAGGATTTTGTCATTTAAATGTAAGTGGTACTGGGATGTCTGACTTGGGTGAGTTAACTGTAATGCCTGCGGTAGGAGAATTGAAAGTAAACGCAGGTAACCAGGAAAATCATATGAGTGGTTACTCTTCTTTGTACACAAAAGAAAACGAAGTTGCTAAAGCAGGGTATTACAGCGTAGAGCTTGATAGATATGACATAAAAGTTGAATTAACAGCCTCTGAAAGAGCGGGCTTTCACCGTTATACATTCCCGAAATCAAAAAAATCTCGCATCATTATTGATCTTGGCGAAGGAAGTGCAGATAGACCCACAGAAACCTTTCTCAGAAAAGTGAATGACACTCTATTTGAAGGGTACAGGTTTTCAAGTGGTTGGGCTAATGATCAAAGAGAGTATTTCTCATTTATAGTTTCAAAACCTATAGATGAATTTTTCATATATGAGAGAGAAAAAAAACAAAAATCATCAAGTAGAAAAGGAAAATATGTAAAGGGTTTTTTGGAATTTTCTACTGAAAAGAATGAAGAAATATTTCTAAAACTAGGTGTTTCAACTGTGAGCATGGAAAACGGTTTGGAAAATTTGCTACATGAAATTCCGCATTGGAATTTTAATAAAACTTACAAGCAAGCAGAAGATAAATGGAATAAAGAACTCTCTAAAGTTAAAATTAAATCCAAACAAAAAGATGTAAAAAAGATTTTCTACACTGCAATGTACCACTCAATGATAGCTCCTAATTTATATCATGATGTTAATGGAGAGTATAGAGGTACTAATAAAGAGGTATACTTAGACAAATCTTTTACCAATTATACATTATTTTCACTTTGGGACACCTACAGAGCC
>CAJWAY010000127.1 GCA_913020685.1 uncultured Flavobacteriaceae bacterium | reverse complement strand
ATCACCCAAACGTATATGTCCTTGTTTGCATGCCAAACTGGCTTGATTCCTGGATTTATAGTATCGTAGACACCAAAGGTATTGATCGATTCGCATTGTGAATCTTAAAAATTCATCTACAAAAATAAAGTAAAATCGTATCTTGCAAGCCAAATATTTTCAATGAAGTTTTACAAACTAATGATTTGTATTACACTTTCAATACAACTTGTCCTGGGTTGTAAGAAAGATGATGGTTCCGAGCCCATCAGGGAAATTCAAGATCAAGCACCAGAAGATGATAAATCTTTGGTGGAATATCTTCAAACACACTTCTACAATTATGAGGATTATGAAAGTGATCCGCATAACCATAAAATTGTTATTTCAATTGACACGATAGCTAATGAAAATTCGGGTAAAATACCCCTTTGGGATCAGGTAAATACTAAAACCATAGAAATAAAAGACATAAATGACAATCTAATACCCCATAAAATGTACTTCCTTGTTGTCAAGGAGGGTATAGGTGAAAAGCCAAGTCGAGTGGATTCCACGTTTGTAACATACAAAGGGACACTTTTAAATCGAGTTGTATTTGACAGTAGGGATTTGCCACTTTGGTTTGACCTTACAGATGTTGTTCGTGGGTTTAGAGAGTTTTTACCCGAATTGAGATCAGGATCACATTCAATTAACAATGATGGAACTTATGATTTCGACCTTTATGGACAGGGAATGTTTTTTATTCCTTCAGCTTTAGGATACTATGCTCAAAGTATTTTGACCATCCCCAAGTATTCTCCCTTGGTTTTTTCTGTAGCTTTACATAAAGTGAATCCAGCTGATCATGATAACGATGGCATTTTGTCTATTGATGAAGATCCCGATGGAGATGGAAACCCATTCAATGACGATACAGACGAGGATCGGATTCCAAACTACAGGGATAGTGATGATGATGGAGACGGTATCCTAACCAAAAAAGAATATGATCAAGATGGGAACGGTGTTCCGGACGACGATGATAAAGACGGAATTCCTGATTATTTAGATGAAGACAACACCTAATTCAGTTTGAAAGAAAGCCCAATTGTAAATTGGTTGGGTTGTGAATTGATCTGTCCACTTACTGGTAACCCCGCTTGGGACAATAATTTACTTTCCATAGGAGAAAGCCCTTTTTCAAAGCGTAAATCAACACCTATTGGCCCTAATTTCAGTCGTGCTCCCATGTGTAAACCTAAGTTGGTATTATTTTGGATCTTATCGATTGTTAACTCATTACTGTCTTGTGAAATGCTGAAAAATGCAGTAGGACCAAAAAACAAACTCATAGGCCCCATCACCTTTAAGCCAAAAGAAACCGGTAGCTCCATTCGGGAAGTATTAATGGATTGATTTTCATATTTGCTAATTACTTTGGTGAATTGTAATTCGGGTCTCAGATACAGAATCAAAAAATCAACTTCTGCATAAACACCCAAGTGATAGCCCGATTTAGCATCCAAAGTTCCTTTTTTCTCAAATTGATCGGTTACAACCACAATATCTCCGGAAGAGTCAAAGTTAAGCCCTCCCTTCAGACCATACTCAAATTGCGAAAAGGAAAGTTGTATGCTAAAAACCAAAAGAAATAATATTGGACTCGATTTCATACTTTAATTTTTAGAATTATTTTCTATTGGTGGCTTTTTTGCAAGCTGAAATAATGGAATTTTTGTTCAATCCATATTTTTCCATAAGTTGAGCCGGTGTTCCTGATTCACCAAAAGTATCTCTTGTAGCCACAAACTCTTGGGGTACAGGATGATTTCTAGCTAGTGCTCCTGCTATACTTTCACCCAAACCACCCAAGTAATTGTGTTCCTCGGCTGAAACTATGCATCCTGTCTTTTGAACAGAGGAAATAAGCAGTTCGCTATCCAATGGTTTGATGGTGTGAATATTAATTACTTCTGCATAGATACCCTCGGTCTCCAAATCTTCAGCTGCCTTTAAAGCTTCCCATACTAGATGACCGGTAGCGGCAATGGTAACGTCTTCTCCGGTATTTAAAACGATACCATTGCCGATTTCGAAAGGGATATCGTCGGTTGTAAAATTGGGCACTTTAGGACGTCCAAAACGTAAATAGACAGGCCCTTGATAATCTGCAATGGCAATCGTCGCTGCTTTAGTTTGGTTAAAGTCACATGGATTAATCACCGTCATACCGGGTAACATTTTCATAAGTCCAATATCTTCTAAAATTTGATGGGTAGCTCCATCTTCTCCAAGGGTGATACCTGCGTGTGAAGCACATATTTTGACATTTTTTCCTGAGTAGGCAATGGATTGACGAATTTGGTCGTAAACTCTACCGGTAGAAAAGTTGGCAAAGGTGCCTGTAAATGGAATTTTTCCACCAATGGTCAAGCCTGCAGCGATACCCATCATGTTGGCTTCTGCGATTCCTATTTGGAAAAATCGATCTGGATTTTCGTTAATAAAATCTTGCATTTTAAGTGAGCCTACTAAATCGGCACAAAGGGCTACTACATTGGGATTGGTTCTCCCCAATTCTGTCAACCCGACTCCAAAGCCCGATCGAGTATCTACTTTACCCTGATCCGTATATTTTTTCATATGATAAATGCCATTCTTAATTTAATAATCTCCCAATGTTTCAGGATTTTGAGCCAAAGCAACTTGCAATTGTTCGTCATCGGGTGCTTTTCCGTGCCAGGCATGGGTGTGCATCATATAGTCAACACCATTACCCATTTCTGTATGCATTATGATGACTACAGGTTGGCCTTTTCCTGTTTTCGTTTGGGCTAGTCTTAGTGTTTTTATTATTGATTTCAGGTCGTTTCCCTCTTCCAGAGGAATGACCACCCAGCCAAAGGCTTTAAATTTTTCGGCGATGTTTCCCATGGGTAGGACATCTTCGGTTGCTCCATCGATTTGTTTTCCGTTAAGATCTACAGTTGCAATTAGATTGTCCACTTTGTTTGCTGTTGCATACATAATGGCCTCCCAGTTTTGACCTTCTTGTAGTTCACCATCTCCCACCAGGGCAAAAACTGTATTGATGTCGTTGTTTAATTTTTTG
>CAJWAY010000126.1 GCA_913020685.1 uncultured Flavobacteriaceae bacterium | reverse complement strand
TAAATTCTTTGAGGGCATGATCCAAAGTTTTGAACTCCGTATGGTCCAGCTTCAGCTCTACAGCGCTCAAAGTAATTTTGTCAGTGCCATTCAGAAAGTGATCACCAATAAAATCGAACTGGAAACCCTACTCAATCAATCCAAAACTGACTAATCCATGAAAAAGATTATACATACCCTATACATCATTGCCTTTGCCATTGGCTGCTCCGGAGATCAATCTGTATCCACTTCAGATTTGATCAGAGCAAAGGATCTCAGTGGTTTAAAGACACAAAAAGAACAAAAGTTAAAAATCCTCAGTTCCCTGAAGGCAGAGTTAAATCAAATCAATGAAGCCATCTTGGATTTGGATACTTCTGAAAAACTAGTTCTGATTTCTATATTTGAAGTAAAACCGGAAAATTTTGATCATTATGTAGAAATACAAGCCAACATCAAAACCCGACAAAATGTTCTGCTTTATCCCGAATACACCGGTACACTCAAAAAGATCTATGTCGAGGAGGGGCAGGAGGTCAAAAAAGGGAAACTCCTGGCACAAATCGACGATGCAGGACTCAAAAATCAATTAGAGCAATTGCAAATTCAAACAGCCCTATTAAAAACAACTTACGAGCGCACCCAAAGGCTGTGGGATCAAAACATAGGCGCTGAAATGCAGTTACTTCAAGCCAAAGCGTCCTATGAAAGTCAATTAAAAACTATAGCCCAGCTGAAAAAACAGTTACAACGAACCAGGGTATTGGCTCCATTCTCGGGAACTATCGACGAAATTTTTGCCAATACCGGAGCCAATTTGTTGCCCGGACAAACCCCGGTGATGAGAATCGTCAATCTCAAAAAGATGTACACAGAGGCAAGCGTGCCAGAGCGCTACCTCAGTCAGATCAAAAAAGGGACAACAGCAATGGTAAAGATTCCCATGTTGGATAGAGAATACGCAACCACCGTTCGTCAAACCGGAAACTTTATCAATCCCAACAACCGAAGTTTTAGGGTGGAAACCCCTCTTCCCAACTCGGATGAAATGATCAAACCCAACCTGAGCTGTAAGTTAAAGATCAATGATTACAGTAATCCCGAAGCACTGATGATACCGCTACGTATCATCAAAGAAAATGCCGTTGGCAAAAAATACATTTTCAAATTAAATCCCGACGGTAAAGATCAGGTCTATCGAACGGAGCAGGTTTTTGTAAAATTGGGTAAAAAGAGTACAGACAAAGTAGAAATATTGGATGGCATTCAAGCTGGTGATCTTTTGGTAGATGAAGGAACAATCATCGTTGAAAATAACCAAAGGGTTAAAAATATTCAATAATTGGATCACAAAAAATGAAAAAATTACTCAAAGAATTCCCTTTATCCAGTTGGGCCATAGATCACAAAACGGTGATCTATGTCATCATGACCCTATTTTTCTTTTTGGGTATCCGTTCCTACAAAATTATGCCGCGGGAGAGTTTCCCGGAGATCAATGATACTAGAGTTTTTGTGTCAGCAGTTTTTCCTGGAAATACTGCCGAGGATATTGAACGTTTGATCGTTGACCCCCTAGAGGATGCTCTAAAAGGGGTCTCCAATTTGGTCGATATTGTCTCCACCTCTGAGGAGGATTTTGCCGTCATTCAATTAGAGTTTGATGAAAATATCCCGCTAGATCTAGCCAAACAAAAAACAAAAGATCTGGTCGATGGAGTGGTATCTGGTGCCGATTGGCCCACTTTTAATAACGCAAAAGTTGAGCCTACTGTTGCAGAATTAGATTTTTCTGAATTGATGCCTATTTTGAGCATAAGTATGGTGGGCGATTATCCGATTGAACAGATGAAAAATTTTGCTGGTTATCTGGAGGAAAGAATAGAGCAAATACCTGAGGTTAAATCAGCAGATATAAGAGGAATTCAGGCTTTTGAAGTTGAAATTGCTGTTGACATCTATAAAATGACTGCTGCTAAAATTAGTTTTAATGACATTATTAATGTTATTGGAGGAGAGAATACAACTATTTCTGCAGGAAATATTATAAGTGATGGTAATAGAAGGAGTTTAAGAATTATTGGAGAAATTTCAGATCCTAGTGAGCTAGAGAACTTTGTAGTAAAAAGTGAAAATGGTGCGACATATTTAAATGATATTGCAAAAATTAGCTTTAAGGAAAAAGAAATCACATCATTCGCGAGATCATATGGTGAAAAGGTTGTTTTAATTCATGTAAAAAAAAGAGGGGGTAAAAATTTAATTGAAGCTTCACAGAAAATTCAATCTTTGGTAGATGAGATTGAAAAAAATACTTTTCCCAAAGGAATACAATTAAGTATTTCCAATGACCAATCTTCAATTACTCTAAACCAAGTAAGTGATCTTGTCAACAACATCATCTTTGGTGTGTTGTTGGTGGTTACAGTGTTGATGTTCTTTTTGGGTTTTAGGAATTCCCTTTTTGTAGGTTTTGCAATCCCCATGTCAATGTTCATGTCATTTATGATTCTTTCTCTATTGGGTTACACTATGAATACAATGGTGCTATTTGGACTGGTAATGGGACTTGGAATGTTGGTAGATAATGGAATAGTTGTGGTCGAAAATGTCTATCGTTTGATGGAAAAAGAAGGCATGAGTCGAATTCAAGCGGCTAAAGTTGGGATTGGAGAAATTGCCTCACCCATTATTGTTTCCACAGCCACAACAATTGCCGCATTTGTTCCCTTAGGGGCATGGCCTGGACTAATGGGTGAATTCATGATTTACTTCCCCATCACATTGTCTGTCGTATTAGGTTCTTCGCTTATCGTAGCTTTATTTTTTAACTCTATGCTTGTTTCCCGATTTATGGAGATCAACGAGAGAGAAATCTCTCTCAACGGATTAGTGAGATTGACTCTCATCTTGGGAGGACTGGGTCTGATTTTAATTTTCAACAGAGGAGTTTTTAGGGGATTGGGAACGTTGATGATCACCATCACATTACTCTTTTGGGCTTATAAATATCTACTCAAAGAACTTGCTTCTGTTTTTCAAAACCAGTTTTTACCAAAAATGGAAAAAGGATATCGTTCTTTTTTGTCAATGGCACTCAAGGGATATC
>CAJWAY010000125.1 GCA_913020685.1 uncultured Flavobacteriaceae bacterium | reverse complement strand
ATAACTTTGACATCCGTTATGAGGCTTTTAGCGAAAATGCACAGTTATTTGCTATCAGTGCCTTTTATAAAAACCTTACCGACCCCATTGAAATAGCTTTTGTTGCAGCTTCTTTTTCAAATTACAAACCATTGAATTTAGAAACGGCAAATGTTTTTGGATTAGAAATTGAATTGAGAAAAGATCTGAGCACTTTATTTTCAATGTTAGAACATTGGAGAATTAACTTCAATGGCTCCTACATTATATCTGATGAGAAATACAGTGAGGATGAATTGAAATTGAGAAGGCTAGGTTTGAGAGAGGGTCAATCAGTGGGGACTTCGAGACCACTACAAGGTCAATCTCCATATTTGGTAAACGCAGGATTAGAATACAACAATCAAGATAAAGGATTTCAAGGGGGACTTTTTTACAATGTCCAAGGAAAAACATTACAAGTTGTAGGTAATGGTTTTTATCCAGATGTATACACAATACCATTTAATAGTCTTAACTTTAACTTTATTAAACAACTCAGAAAGAACAGAACTTTGACTTTTAAAGTGACTAATCTTTTAGACGATAATCGTGAAAGCCAATTCATTGGCTATAAACAAGAGCGAGAATATTTCAGTTTTCGACAAATTGGAAGAACTTTTTCAATAAATTATTCTTTTAGATTTTAAGGCTAAACGACTATTTGGAAAATATTTACTTATACATTGTCATTTTATTGAGTCTGCTTGCCATAGGTGACTTGATTGTTGGGGTAAGCAATGATGCAGTAAATTTTCTTAATTCAGCGATTGGTTCAAAGGCCATTTCCTTTAGAAACATCATGATATTTGCCAGTTTGGGAATTGCTCTTGGAGCTATATTCTCCAGTGGTATGATGGAGGTTGCTCGTAAGGGAATTTTCAATCCTGGAGCTTTTAATTTTGAAGAAATCATCTACATTTTTATGGCAGTGATGATGACCGATGTATTGCTTTTGGATTTTTTCAATACCCTTGGAATGCCCACCTCTACCACAGTATCCATAGTTTTTGAATTGTTAGGAGCAGCTGTGGTCATGTCGCTTATCAAAATATTCTCGGATTCAGGAAATCTAATGGAGTTATCCACCTTTATTAATACAGAGAAGGCGACTCAAATCATTTTGGGAATTTTACTCTCCGTTTTTATAGCCTTTACTATAGGAGCTGTTGTGCAATGGGTATCTAGAGCCTTGCTTACCCACGATTTTCTTCAAAAATCAAAATTGATTAATTCTCTTTTTGGAGGTTTGTCGCTTGCGGCCATCAGTAATTTTATTTTGATTAAAGGGATCAAAGGAACCCCTTACGCTGGGATTGAATTTGACACGCTTGATGGTTTAACGATTAATGCATTTCTTGAAGCCAATACGTTTTTGGTCAACCTTTTCAGTCTTTTGTTTTGGTACTTATTCTCTTACTTTTTGATGAGGGTACTTAGAGTGGATATTTATAAAGTAATCATTGGTGTTGGTACTTTTGCACTAGCACTAGCGTTTGCTGGCAATGACTTGGTCAACTTTATTGGTGTTCCTGTTGCAGCCTATCAATCCTACGAAGCTTGGGCCAGTTCTGGAATCGCTGCAAATGAGTTCAGTATGAGCGTGCTTTCCAATAAAGTTCCTACCCCAACTATTTTTCTTTTGGGTTCGGGTTTGATTATGGTGATCACTTTGTGGTTTTCTTCAAAAGCTAAAAAAGTTGTCAAAACCTCTCTAGACCTTTCAGATCAAAATGATATTAAAGAACGTTTTCGTCCCAACTTTTTATCCCGACTATTGGTTCGGTTTTTTGTTGGCTTAAACCAATATTTTTCTAATCTATTTCCAGCTGGTATTTCCAATAAAATCAGTGGTTCGTTTGAGATGACGGTTGACAGGTCAGCTTTGAAAAATCCCGATGCACCCTCATTCGATACCCTTAGGGCTTCTATCAATCTAACAGTAGCAGCCATTTTAATTTCTATTGCTACCTCCCTAAAATTACCCTTGTCGACTACCTACGTTACTTTTATGGTGACCATGGGAACTTCACTAGCAGATCGAGCATGGGGTACAGACAGTGCTGTTTACAGGGTGGCAGGAGTGATTAATGTTATTGGAGGTTGGTTCTTTACAGCCCTAAGTGCCTTTTTGGTTTGTGGAGGGATTGTTTATCTTATTCACTGGGGAGGTTTTACTGCTATTCTTCTAATTTTGGGGGTTATACTCTTTTTGATTACCAGAAACTTTATCAACCACAGAAGAGAATCCAAAGAAATGCTGAAAGGGAGACTTTTCAGTCCTCAGAGCGATTCATACAGAGGTATAATTGAAGAGAGTGTCATGAATATTTCTAATGTAATTGGTAATACCTACGAGATTTACGCCTCTACCATACGTGGATTATCCAATAATGACTTGAGAACCCTTTCTAATGCCAAAAAAAATGCAGATGAATTATTTGTAGAGGTTAATGATATGAAAAATAATATATACTATTTCCTCAAGCGCATCAAGAAAACCAGTGTGCCTGCCAGCCGCTTCTATATTTCATTGTTGGGCATCATGTCAGACCTTATCGAAGACCTAATATATATTTCCAACGAGAGCTTTAAACACACTAACAACAATCATAAACCTTTGAAGCAACAGCAGATAAGTGACTTGAATGAGATTTTCGAGTCCCTTTCTTCAGTTTTCAAGGAAGGAATTGAAGCATTTAATGTGAAATTTAGTGATAAGGAATTCAACGACGTATTGATACAAAAAAAGGATAATTACGGTCTATTAAACCAAAAGATCGACGATCAAATTCTAAGGATTGAAACAGAAACAAGTCCAAAAAACACAGCATTATATTTTAATATTTTGATTCGAACGAAAGATCTTATCCTTCACAAGTTTGACCTGGTAGAGGAATTCTACAGAGTAAGTAAAAAGTTGAAATATTAATTCTGCACTTTCGGCAGTTGAAAGTTAATTATTTTTTGCGATTAATTTTTTCTCGCTATTATTCCACCTAAGAACGTTGATGATTTTATTTTCCTTGTAGATCACTTCAATCAAATCGTTTTCGCTCCAAAAAAACCATTGGCCGGTTTTAAGCCCTGATTTGTAAGT
>CAJWAY010000124.1 GCA_913020685.1 uncultured Flavobacteriaceae bacterium | reverse complement strand
GATATTGGAGCTGAAAGCTGTGAAATTGTCTTCAAGCATTCGTAAAGAGTTTGATAAGCAGCAATTTTATCTTGACCGTATTCACCTTTCCAAAAACGCCTTCTACATAATCTTACATACCAATTACTTAATTTTTCTTGAACAAAATCAGAGATAAATCTGCAGGCTTTGGTGGGCTCATAATCTTCGAAAGCAATATCTACAGATTGAATTAAACTATGTAGTTCGGATAAAATCCATTGATCTAATTCTGCTCTTTTTTTAAGAGGAATTATGTCTTCTTCAGAAGGGTTGAACTTGTCTATATTTGCGTAAAGACTAAAAAAAGAAAATGTATTGTATAAGGTCCCAAAAAACTTACGTTGAACCTCAGCAATGCCTTGTTCATCAAATTTTAGATTATCCCATGGGTTAGCATTAGAAATCATATACCACCGTGTAGCATCTGGCCCGTATTTATCTAAAATTTTAAATGGATCAACTGCATTACCCAAACGTTTAGACATTTTTTGTCCAGTTTTATCTAAAACCAATCCGTTAGACACAACATTTTTGTAAGCCTTTTCACCAAAAACTAAAGTTGAAATCGCATGGAGTGTATAAAACCAACCCCGAGTTTGATCTACTCCTTCAGCAATATAGTCTGCGGGGAATCGGCTCCCTTTGTCAATTAATTCTTTATTTTCAAATGGATAATGCCATTGTGCGTAAGGCATTGATCCAGAATCAAACCATACATCGATCAAATCTGATTCGCGATACATGGGTTCACCTTTACTGCTACTTAAAATAATTTCATCTACAAAATTTTTATGAAGATCTACAACTTCATAATTGTCATTTGTAAAGACTCCCTCTTCAAATTTTTGCAAGGGATTATTTTTCATTAACCCGTTTGATTTTGAAACATCAATTGCTTTTTTCAAATCACCAATTGATCCTATAACAATTGTTTCTTTACCATCTTTAGTTCGCCAAACAGGAAGTGGAATTCCCCAAAAACGGGAACGAGAAAGATTCCAATCATTTGCATTTTCGAGCCAGTTCCCAAATCGACCTTCTCCAGTTGATTTAGGCTTCCAATTAATTTCATCATTAAGTTTTGACATCAGGCCACGTATTTTTGTTACTTCAATAAACCATGAGTCTAAAGGATAGTATAAAATGGGCTTATCTGTTCTCCAACAATTTGGATAAGAATGAATATATTTCTCAACTTTAAATGCCTTATTTTCTTCCTTGAGTTGAATAGCAATTTCAACATCTGTAGAACGCTCAGGTATATTTCCTTCTGGGTAATAATCATTCTTAACAAAGCGCCCTCCAAGTTTTCCAACTTCTTTTCGAAAACGCCCTTGAAGATCCACAAGCGGTACTTTATTATTATTTTCGTCTATTACCAGTAAAGGGGGAACTTCAGGACTTGCTTCTTTTGCAACTTTTGCATCGTCTGCACCAAAAGTAGGTGCAGTATGAACAATACCAGTCCCATCTTCAGTAGTTACAAAGTCTCCAGAGATAATACGAAATGCATTTTCTGGATTTTCAAGTGGTAAAGGAGCTTCTGACCATAATTGTTCATATCTGATTTCTAATAAATCAGAGCCCTTAATTTCAACTTCTATTTTGTATGGAATTTTTTTATCCCCTGGTTGATAGTTCTCTAGTGTTTTCCCTGATTGGTAAGTGTTTCCAAAAAGATTTTTCAAGAGATTTTTAGCAAACAGAAGACGAACAGGCTTAAAGGTATATTGATTAAAAGTTCTCACCACGATATAATCAATTTTTTTGCCAACCGTTAGAGCAGTATTTGAGGGTAATGTCCACGGAGTTGTTGTCCATGCTAGAATATACAGTGGAATATTTCCCTTCAGTTTTTGAGGGAGACTTTTTGATATTGTTTTGAATTGAGCAGTAACAGTTGTGTCTGTCACATCTTGATAAGTTCCAGGTTGATTGAGCTCATGTGAACTCAAACCTGTTCCTGCCATCGGTGAATAGGGCTGAATTGTATATCCCTTGTAAAGCAACCCTTTTTCATTTATTTTTTTAATAAGCCACCAAACACTTTCTATATACTTAGACGTATATGTCAAATAGGGATCATCCATATCTACCCAATAGCCTATTCTTTCGGTAAGCTCATGCCATACACTGGTATATCTCATAACTGCTTTTTTACATGCAGTGTTGTACTCCTCTACAGAAATACTTTTTCCGATCGCTTCTTTTGTAATTCCTAATTCTTTTTCAACACCTAATTCTACTGGAAGTCCATGAGTATCCCAACCAGCCTTTCTGTGAACTTGAAATCCTTTCTGAGTTTTATACCGACAAAATATATCTTTAACTGCTCTCGCCATAACGTGATGAATTCCTGGCATTCCATTTGCCGAAGGAGGACCCTCATAGAAAACAAAATCAGGCTTACCATCTCTATTAGAAACACTTAAGGCGAATGTGTCATTTTTCTTCCACTGCGCAAGTATTTCTTTTGATATTTTGGGTAAATCGAGATTTTTATATTCTTTAAATTTCACCTTTTTAATTTCTATTTGACGGAAGTTTTTTTTAGTTATTTTAAACCCAGTATACTCTCTATTATAATTATGTGCGAAAGTAATTAATTTAAGCCAAAAAAAAGAAGGTCTTTAAAACAGTATGATGTTTTAAAAAAGCTCTTTTTAAAAGTAAATATTAGCACCAATTTTAAAATTTCTTCCAGGAGCTGATATTCCAGAAGCAAAACTCCTGTAGTGAATATCAAAAATATTATCTAATCCAAGTCTTAAATTTATATTCTGACTCAATTTAAATTGAGTCAGAATTGAAAATTCTGACCACGAAGGTGAGCCTGCATAGAGCTCTGAAGATTCAGAAATAATTGGAGTTTCCTCTAAACCATCCTCACCACCATTACTATAATCTTCTGGATCTTTACTTCCACTAAACTGATATCGGAGACTTGTAAACCAATTGTTTTTTTGATAAGTCATCAAAAGACCTCCAAAAACTGGTGAGATTGATGGTAAGGGTCCATATTGTTGATCTTTCAATGCTGTAATTAAACTCAAATCCCCTCTAAGCGATAAATTACTTGAAAGTGAAATATTTCCATCAAGTGAGGCTCCAAATAAATA
>CAJWAY010000123.1 GCA_913020685.1 uncultured Flavobacteriaceae bacterium | reverse complement strand
CCTAAACAAAATTCTAAACAATTACTGGGACTTGGCTTCATATCAATTAAACGTTGGTACATATCAGGCTGATAAACCAATCTTGGCGTATTTCTTATATATGGTAAAGGTGGGTCATCTGGATGTGCGGCCATTATTACTCCAGCCTCTTCTGCAACTGGTATTATATGATCAAGGAAATATTGTAACCTTTCCCATAATTCATTATGGGTTACTTTTGGCATTAATCCCTCAGGTGCATTTTGATCGAAAATCATATTCCAGACCATTCCATTGGGAATAGATGGTTCATCTGGAACACCTTCCATTCCAACAGAAATAGCCTCCCCTCTGGCATAGGAACCTGTTGACCTTGATGATACTCCGGCTAGGGAAAAATTATAGCCAAAAATGGGGATTCCCGCCGCGCCCACATTGCGTATCAATTGTTTTAGATTGGCCATTTGTAATTCCTTTTTGGGGCCGTCTAGCAAAATATCGTGCCAATGTGCAGGGTCAAAATTTTCAATGGCTTCCAGTTTGAGTCCATGGTCATCGATTTCTTTCTTGATAGCCGACAATTCTTCATAGGACCAAATTTCATCTGGATTTCCTGCTAGGCCCCAACCTGAATTTCCACCTATAGGCTGGTCTGCTTTATTTTTGTTGTGACCAAAGTAATCTACCAGATGAATGACCAAATGTGTGGCACCACATTGTTTTGCAAACTTGTAATTTTGCTCGTTCAACATATGTTTGTAAAGTCCGAATCCTAGTTTCATTTTTGATTTTCTTCTTTTATAAATGTGTCTATAATATGATCGCTATAACAGCAAATCTCCTTCAATATTTCTTTAGCATTCCCATTCAAAAGGGGGGCAGGTTTGTAAATTTTTTGAGGGGTTTCACTGAACCACACTGGAAAGCCCGTTGTTTTTACCTTCCCTAAAACAGGATGATCTATTTCAATAATCATTTCATTGTGATTAATCTGCGAGTCTTTAACCATTTCTTCAAAGGTATTTACCTGAGAACACCAGATGTCTTCTTTCATAAGTATTTCCAGCCATTCATCTGTTTTTTTCATTTGAAAAACTACATCAAACGCAAAACGAATTTCATCCCGGCTTTCAATAATATTGTTCGATGTAAATTCTTTAGAATCATACTGTGGCAAACCAACGATTTGTGCCAGCTTTTGAACTGAATTCATACCAATGGCAATATAACCGTCTTTTGTATGGTATAAACCGTAAGGTGCCCCCAACCAAGGATTGGGAATCCCACTTTCACTTCGCTCCGGATTAGATCCACTGTGGAGATAAGCTGTAATTTCCTGAACGTGAAAACCCACAACGGAGTTCAATAAATTGGCCTCTATTTTTTGCCCTTTCCCAGTCTTTTCTCGTGAATAAATAGCCGCCAAAACAGATTGGTTGATGAACAAACTAGTCAACAAATCGGCCTGCCCCACTGCAGTTGCCATCGGCATTTGACCCTTTAAGCCATTTAATGCGGCAGTTCCACTAATGGATTGTGCAAGAAGATCTTGTCCTGGTCTATGTAAATATGGTCCCGAAGAACCATAGCCAGAACTTGAACAGTACACCAATTTGGGATTTATTTTTATCATATCATCGTAACCCAGTCCCAATCGGTCCATCACACCTGGGCGAAAATTCTCAACCAGAATATCAGATTTGGCAATGATATCTATTGCAACTTTATTCCCTTTAGGGTCTTTCAGATTTAAGGCAATACTTCGCTTGTTTCTGTTAAAACTTAAAAAGGAGATGCTCTCACCCTCAGGATATAGATTACCATAAGAGTAGTGCCGCATCCAATCGCCTGTTTCAGGCTCTATTTTGATAATGTCTGCACCCATGTCTCCAAGCATCTGTGTTGCCCAAGGACCTTGTGCGAGTTGGGAAAAATCTGCTACAATTATATCTTTCAGAGGGCCTACATTTTTTTCAATATTATTTATCATAAAACTGAATCGGTTAATTTTGTCAAATTAATACGGGAATACCACGCAAGAAGGTGATAAAAATTCTTTTGTGCGATACTTTTCAAATAGAGTTCCATCATTTTTAATCTTGAAGACCACTGTGTCGTGAGAATTCTGATGACAAGCTATCAACCATTTTCCACAAGGGGTAATGTTGAACTCTCTCAATTCTTCACCCCCGGTATATTGGTAATCCAAAATCCTTAATCTAGCATCCTCAATTTCGAATATGCTTATAGCTTCCAATTTTCTATTAGCGGCGTATAAAAATTTACCGTTGGGATGAATCCTTATGGCCGATGCACTTGGTTGTCCCGAAAAATTACTTGGTAAAGAGCTATAGGTTTCTATTTCAACAAACTTATACCCTTGATGAAGCAATACTGATATGGAACCAGTCAATTCATTAAGGACGTAAGCCAAATTTCCATCTCTATTAAAAACTAAGTGCCTAGGTCCTCCACCTTTAGTTACAGCAACGTCTTTCTTGTTAGCAGGAACCATTTCAGTACCCTGAAAACCGTATGCTTTAAGAGTATCTATACCTAAATCAATAATATAAATGTCTTTTTTATTAGGATGGACAGCTACCTGATGTGCATGTGGTCCTTCCTGACGTGCCTTATTGATACTTAAACCATTATGGCAGTAATTTTTTTTACATGACATCAACTTTCCTGAAGCGTCCAACGGAAATTGGACTACATTGCCAGTTGCATAGCATGCTATCAAAACGTTTTTTTTAAAGATATTGATATGACAGGGATAGCCACCCAAAATTGGCATTTCATTTAGGAAATCTAATGAAAAATCCTTGTTTATTTTATAGGCCCTTACTTTTGGATTCTCTTTCTCGTCAAGTTCTGTATTGCAATACAAAAATTTATTATTGTCACTAATGGTCAAATAACTAGGATTACGGGCCTTCTCGGTATACAAGATCGATAGCTTGCCATTATCAGTATTAAGTTGAACTGTGTATATGCCATGACCTATCCCGCCAAAACTCGGTATGGGATACTCTGTATAACTGCCAATAAAAAGTATTTGCTTAACTGTTCTCATGATTTATTAATAAAGTTTTGAATAGCTTTTTTTGCTTCATCTCCATAAAATAATTCCGTTACCACTTTGCCTTCCTCTTTGATTTTTTGATCAAAAGAAAGGGGC
>CAJWAY010000122.1 GCA_913020685.1 uncultured Flavobacteriaceae bacterium | reverse complement strand
ATCAAAAAAGTAATCAGTATTGTCCTGATTATTTGCAAAAGCGTATCTCCAATAGTGCACGTTCAACCCTTCAATATCTTCAAAACCAGAGCTATTTAGCAACCCTTCAACTATTTCTAATTTTTGTTCAGGAGACAAATTTTTAAGGCTCTGAGTTATATCTTTATTAACATTAGCAGTGAAAGCATCTACAGTATTACGTAATCCTTTTTTTGAATTGTTACAAATCCATGGAAAAAATTCATTTTTGCTGAAAACATCGACTGTGTTGTGTTTGTCACTAGTAAATGTGCACGTATGAAAATCTAAAAAATCAACTTTTGGTAAATTAACAGTTTCTACCGCACTTTTTCGCAAAAGTGTTTCTACTTGAGCAATGGGCATGGTTAAAACTACGGATAAGGATGAGAAACTACCTGCAACCGTAAACACTTTCCACCCAGTTTTATTGTATGAAATTTTCTTTACTAACGTATTAGATAGAACACTTATGTTTCTAGAAAAGTATTGTGGAATTTTATTCATTCCAAATGGTGCTATAAAAACCCTTTTATTTGCATCTAGAGTAATCTCACTTAATAGACCAAGATTTTCCAGTTTACTGGCAAGGTGAACAGAAAGGTCTGTTTTTGGTTTTATATATTGACAGCCGTAATCCACAATCTGTGATCCTATTGGTTTTGTGGACATTCTTCCCCCAATACCGCTGCTCTTTTCAAGAATTAATACGTTCTTTCTTTTTTCTCTTAGCAGAGATGACATAAAAGTACCAGACATCCCAGCGCCAACAATAATTACATCAAAAGTCATTTTCTTTTTCTCCTGCTTCCGTGCATTAGATATGCATCTTGTGACATTTGCTTCGCTTTTGCAGTAGATTTAATGCTGTAAATAATTTTCTTGGCCTTTAATGCAGATAGTTTAATATCAACAACAGGTTTTGAATAGTCTTTACCAATAATACAGCCAATCTTTTTTTGGAAAGTCTCAGACATTAAATGAGGATATAGAAGGTATTCATTTGGAACGCTTCTCAACTCTGGACACCACCGCCTCACAAATGTTCCATCAGGATCATGATCAGATTGTTGTTTTACTGGATTATAAATACGAATTGAATTTATACCCGTTACTCCAGATTGCATCTGAAATTGATTATAATGGATGCCAGGCTCATAATCTAAAAAATATTTACTCAGATACTTGGAGGTAGATCTCCAATCTAGCCAAAGATTATACGAAGCAAATGAAACTAGCATTGCTCTCATTCTAAAATTAATCCATCCGGTTTTCTTTAAAAAGCGCATACACGCATCTACCATTGGATACCCAGTTATACCGTTTTTCCAAGCATTAAAGAGTATTTTAGAATGACTATCCCTCATTCCATCAAACGCTCTTACCATATTAGTATACTCAAGTTCTGGTTGCATCTCAAGTTTTTGAATAAAGTGGCAGTGCCATCTTAAACGCGAGGAAAATGCGGAAAGGGACTTTAACCAACCATCTCTAGATTTTAATTCTCTTAACTCTGTCTGACGGTTTCTCGTTGCTTTAATAATCTGCCTAATGGATAGGTTTCCAAATGTTAGGTATGGACTTAACCTTGAACAACTTTTTTCAGACCTCAAAGGGCTTGATATATCACTAGAATAGGTTTTTCCACTACTATTCAAAAAGTAGTTAAGCTGGTCATGAGCATTTTTCTCGCCTCCATTGTAGCTTTTCTGGTGGTCGACTTTATATATTTTTAGTTTGTGAGATATACTATCAGAACTATCAATTTCTAGTTTTTTGGTTCTAGATACATTCACATCTTGTACAATTGGCTTGTACATTTTTTTATTCCAACTTTCAGACCATCCGTCCCTATTTTTCAGTTGACCTACTACTCCATTATTTTGATATACTAACCATTCAACTCTTTGACTTTTGAATAGTTTTTCTAGTGCTAAATCTCTTTCTCTAATTGGTTTGCTGCCTATTTCACTATTAGAGTAGACTCGATGAATATCGTACGTGCTTATGAGACTGCTGAATATTTCAACAGACTCTCCTTCATAAATATTTAAAAATCCGCCGCAGTCTAGGAAGTTTTTTGAAAGATCATTTAAAGATTCATCAATAAAATCTCTGTGAAGACTACTAAAATCATCCTGTGACTGCAAACTCGCATCGTGAATATAAACTGCACCACATTCCTCAAATTTTGACAAATCAGAAAGTGCGCGATTATCTCCTAGTCTAAGATCTCTTCTAAACCAAAAAATATTCAAAAGACTCTTCTTCTTTTAATATAAAAAAAACTCGCAACAGAAGAATCCATTGCGAGTTTTTAAAGTTAGAAAAACTAAAAGTTAAATGGATGGAAATTCCATTTTATTTGCTTTGAAAGTTTTCCCTCTTACTCTACCTTCAACATATACCTTTTTGATTACATTACAATAACCGTCTTTGGCATGGGAGTCACCATGATCATCTATACCAACATCTTTCAGAGAAAGTACGTCTCGACCAACTTTGATCGCCAAAGCACAATCATTATCTCCATTCATAAAATTACACATACCACAGGAGATTAAAACATTTCCCTCAATGTAATTGTTTCTTGGTATACTTTCAACCAGTCCCTTTTTTTCTTCCTTATGGGCCCTAGAAGATCCACAACCACCACAACCCGCTTCGACGAACTGAGATGAAACAGTAAAGAAGAAAACGAGTGCAAATAAATATCTCATAATATAATTTCCTTTTTTAAATAATTAAACGATATATCGCTCATAACGCTCAAATATATGATGATTTTTAAGATATTTACAAATATATTCTTGTATTAATGTTGATAGCAAATCTGTATTTTAAGTTTTATTTAAAATACAAAATGGGATTACAGTTTTTATAAAAGATTAAAACTATTCAAAATTAGGAGTACATTGTGAAAAGAAGAGAGTTTTTAGAAACATCAACCAAAGTTCTATGCGCTTGTGTAGCAGGTTCAGGCATAGGTCTCTTACAAAGCTGTTCAAATAACGTGGCAACCTCTCCAGATCAAGACGGAGAATCAGAAGAGCTGATTATTGATCTTCTTAGTGATGGTTTTACAGCGCTACTTGAACAAGGTGGTTCCGTAGTTACTGATGGAAATATAATTGATTCTCAAGGATTATTGCTTTAC
>CAJWAY010000121.1 GCA_913020685.1 uncultured Flavobacteriaceae bacterium | reverse complement strand
ACTTCTTTTTTGTTTTAATTTCTTTTGTCTAATACTGTTTTTGAACATGATGGATTTTGGATCCTGCAAAATTATTGATGAAATTTACTTTAAAGCTTAAAATATAATATAGATATGAGGATTGTAGTATTAATGTTTTTAGTGGTGACTTACCTGGCAAAAGCCCAGAGACCTGAAACTACTTTTACAGTTGATGCAGGGGAAGTAGTAGGTGAAAATACAGAATTTTGGAAAGCTGCCGGTTCCGATCATCTGTTTTATCATGTGACACGTCCATCGGGACAGTCATTGCTTGATAGAATGGAAGCAACAAAATCACATAAGTTTTTGCGAACACACCATACTTTTGTTCAGGATAAGAAAAAAGGAGTTCTGCGAGGACAAAATGTATATTCAGAGGACAAAAACGGCAACCCTGTTTACGACTTTTCAAATGTGAATAAAGTTTTTGGCGAATATGTAAAAAGAGGTTTAAAACCAATTGTTGAGTATGATTATCTGCCCAAGCAATTGGAAAACAAAACCAATAAAGGCTCAAATGGAAACGACGAGGGGATGAAAATGCAAAATATAGGCCCTAATGATTGGAAGAAATGGTCTGACTTGATGAAAGCGGCTACCCAAAATTTTATCGATGTATTTGGAGAAAAAGAAGTGCGAACCTGGTATTTCGAAGTATGGAACGAACCCGATGGCTGGCCCATGGACCAACTGGATATTTTTTACAAAATGTACGATGTTTTTGTGGACGCAGTCACTTCGGTTAATGATGAGTTTCGTGTTGGAGGGCCTGCTTGTTACCACGAGTATTTTCTCCGCCCTTTTTTAAACCATGTAGTTAATGGAACCAATCATGTAACTGGAGCAAAAGGAACCCGTATTGATTTTATTTCTTATCATATTTACGGCTTGTCCGGTAAATGGTTAAACTATGAGCCACATATTCAACCCCAGGTTCAGCGTTTTTCACAATCTATACTCTGGTTAAAACGCTTAATGAAGGATTTCCCAGAGTTAAAGGGTACCGAGTTCCATATTAACGAGTGGGGAATGTCTTCAAATTTTTTCAGAACGGTTGAAGACCATCCTGATTTGGTTTATCGTAATAATGAAGAATCTCCACTGTTTTTGGTGAAATTAGTTAACTCCCTGTATCAAATAGAAGACAAATATAATTTTCCAATTTCCATGTTGTTGTATTGGGGATTTTGTGGAGAGGCAGACGCCAAAGATGTTTTTGCTGGAAAGCGCGAACTTACCATTGCTGGAAATATTCCAAAACCCATTCAAACAGGATTTGAAATGCTTGCTCAATTAAAGAAGAAGCGAATTCAAGTATTGCGTCAGAAAAAGGACAGTCGTTTTGGCGTTCTGGCTACAAAATCGGATAATGGAGAAATGGCAATTATTGCTTATAATTACAACGAGACAGACAGAAGAGGCGATAACAAGGAGAAAGTGACCCTGCAATTTGTGGGTTTAAAACCAAATTCAACATATCATGTTGAACAAACTAAATTAGACCAAAACAATAATAATACCTATTCAGCCTGGGAAAAAGCAGGAAGTCCTGCATATTTATCAAAAGCTGAGATTGCAAAACTAAAGGATGCTGCCTCCCTGGATTCAAGGCGAAAAGAAGATTTTGTTACGGATAATAACGGAAATGCAAAACTGGAAATTGACATGGCCACACACACTATGCAATTGCTGGAAATTGAAAAATCACCAGGATTTTAATTGAGTTTTTGAAATACCTCTATTTGATAAGAGTGTCTCCAATTATTTTCATTATAACCAAAGAAAATCACAATCCCTTCAACAAAACTCGCACCTCTAATGGGGAATTATTTGCATAGGGTTGGCTAAACCGATTTATAATTAATTGAAATGACAAAAAGCTGTCGAATCTTGTTCTTATCCAATCCAGAAACCAAGATTTGATTGTTGTTATGATTCCATCGTGGAGCAGGATCGATTCTTAAATCCTTTTTGTAATCACCTGTTTCAAATGAGGGTGTTTTAACCCATGCTCCTGTTTTAAGATTCATGATTGAATAAAAATTGGCCCCTGACTTATTATTATAGCCATTAACCAACCATTTTCCATCGGGAGAGACACTAATATCCCCTTCAGGTTTTGGGAAAATATCTGGACTTCCAAGAGTTCCGATAATTTTTTTTTGGAGAATATCATAGATCACTTGCTGGTTTTCATTGCTACCAATGATTTGGGTGCCATGGAACCATTCCGGGTGTCCTCCTATATGTTGATGCCCAGCAATGAATTGACTTCCATCGACCTTGATGGAACAGGCTGCGTTAAGCCCTTGACGGCCATCTTTATCAGATTTCCAACCTGCCCTGACAAAAAAATAGATCCATTGTCCGTCTCGGCTCCAAAGGGTGTGATTGATAAAAAGATTTCGGTCTTTTACATCAAAACTATTTTGCTGCAATCCTTTGGCCATTTGCTCAAATGAAATCAGAATTTTCTTTTCTCCTGTTTCGATATTGACGATGGCGATGCCGTCATCCTTGGGAGCCGTAACACCATTAGTCCAATCATAGCTATCTTTGTATCCAGTGACTGGCCGCAATCGAGCCATTCGGGCATAGTTGATGGCTAGAAAATATTTTCCCAAAGGACAAACTCCGCTATTGCCAAAAGACTGATTGCCAAAGTGAAAAGTTTGTACTCTTTGTCGTTTTTTAATATCAAAAAGTACCGTAAAAATAACACCAGATTTGGGGTCACGATCGTTAAAGAAAAACTGATGATTGGGCCGGTGAGGATTCCAATAAAACATCGTGCCTTGCTGTGGGTTCCACCCTTGGCTTTCATCGATTTTTTCTATAAGATAACGCCCTTTTATTCTGCGGTCAAGTTTGATCAGGTTGACATTCGCTACTTCGCCTTTTCCCGGTAAATGGTCATGAAAAGAGGAGGATAAGCAAACTAAACGAGTACCATTTATGTTCCATGGAATAGTTAGTGATTGTCCGATATATCCAAAAAAGTGATGATCTGAACCAAAAGTAATCTGTTCGATTTCAACTCCAATATGCTGTGGATTAGCCGAAATAAAATTGGGGATGCAAAGGGAACTTAAAAAAACTTTACCTCCATCGATAATAAATCCTCTCCTCTTCATTCACAAATATTTAATGCCTAAAAATAGGGTTTATTTGGATGTCATTTCTAAAATCACATTTCGAGTCGTCACCACTTGA
>CAJWAY010000120.1 GCA_913020685.1 uncultured Flavobacteriaceae bacterium | reverse complement strand
TTAATGCTGCAATATAAGCAAAGGCAGTCATAGAAAAAAGTTGAATGATGGGCCATTTCCAGCTATTGGTCTCTTTTTTGACAATTGCTAATGTGCTCATACATTGCATAGCAAAGGCATAAAAAAGCATTAAAGATATTCCCATAGGTAAATTGAAAAGACGGGTACCGTCATTTCTGATTTCCCCAGCCATTCTCGTTTTTATCGTCTCATGGGTATCACTTTCCACACTGTAGATGGTGGCCAATGTTCCTACAAAAACCTCACGTGCCGCAAAGGAACTAATCAAAGCAATACCTATTTTCCAGTCATAACCCAATGGAAGAATTACCGGTTCAATGACCTTCCCCATTATACCAATATAGGAATTTTCCAACTTAAATGAAGCAATTTTATTTTCTAATTCGGACTCACTTAAATCACGATTATTAGCTTGATGCGTCACTATTTGCTCGGCATTAGAAAAGTTTTTACCAGGACCAAAGGAAGCCATAAACCAAAGTAAAATGGATATTGCCAATATAATTTTACCCGCCTCTACAACAAAAGATAGGGTTTTTTCCCAAACGGTAATACCAACATTTTTGAGCATTGGAAGTTTGTAGTTTGGCATCTCCACTACAAGGTAAGATTTGTTGGGAGATTTCAGTATCAGGTTAAGAATAGAAGCAGAAAAAATAGCCATCAAAAAACCTATTAAATAAAGTCCCATCAATGTTAAACCCTGATAATTGATTCCTAACAGTCGCTCGTTAGGAATAACCAAAGAGATAAGAATCATATATACAGGTAGGCGTGCAGAACAAGTAGTAAACGGGACTACGAGGGTTGTGATTAAGCGCTCCTTCCAATTTTCGATGTTTCGGGTGGCCATGACTGCTGGAATAGCACAGGCAGTTCCTGACATCAAAGGGACTACACTTTTTCCACTTAACCCAAATTTTCTCAAACTTCTATCCATCAAAAATACCACGCGACTCATATAACCCGTTTCTTCAAGGACGGAAATGAACAAAAACAAAAAAGCGATTTGAGGAATAAAAATCACTATGCCCCCTATACCGGAAATTATCCCTTCAGCAATTAAATCGGTCAAGATCCCCTTAGGCATCTGTATTTTGGTCCAATCACTCATGCGAGCAAAACTCATGTCTATAAAATCCATTGGCACACTACTCCAATCAAATATGGTCTGAAAAATAATCATTAAGATCAGAAAAAAAATAACATAACCCCAAAACTTATGGATCAATAAATTATCCAGTCTGCTTCTTAGTTCAGTCGCCTCGTCCGGATTTAATTGATAGGTTTCCTTAAGAATTTGATTGATTATCTGATAGCGTCTGACTGTTTCCCTATGTTGTAATTTTTTGAGATCCAATTGGGATTGGGTCTTGAACTGAGCTGTATCGAGAACTTTTTGACGTTTTATCTTGTTGAAATTGACATCCTGAGTGATAACCAACCAAAGTTTGTAGAGCGGTTGATTGGGAAAAGCTTTACTCAAGCTTTCAAAATAATCCTGATCAATAGTAGTGGGATCTAATATCGGTACTGAAGGGATGGAACGATAATCAACCAGAACTTGTTTAAGTTGGTCTAACCCTGAATTATCTCGGGTACTGACCAAAACCACACTTGTGTTGAGTTTTTCCTCCAACTTTTCTAAATCAATTTTGATACCTTTTCTTTGCATCTGATCGGACATATTGATCACCAATACTGTTGGGATTTGCAAATCTTTAATTTGTGTAAACAACAGCAAATTACGTTTGAGGTTTTCGACATCCGAAATCACCACGGCAATATCTGGGAAATCGGAGTCGTTTTTATTTAGAAGTAAATCAACCACCAGGCTCTCATCCATAGAAGAAGCATTTAGACTGTAGGTGCCAGGTAGATCAAGTATTCTGGCTTTATTTAAACGATCCAATCGGCAACTGCCTTGTTTTTTTTCGACAGTTACACCAGGGTAATTCCCCACTTTTTGATTCAATCCCGTGAGAGCATTGAAGACGGAAGTCTTTCCTGTATTTGGGTTACCTAAAAGGGCAACTTTGATGTGATTAATCATCCAATAAAGGTTCTACCATAATGTATTGAGTAACCTCTTTTCTGATAGCCAAATAGGCTTGGTCAATTTTAAAATACAATGGGTCTTTGAATGGAGCTAAGTATAGGAGTGAAATTTCATTGTCGGGAAGACATCCCATTTCAATTAATTTTAAAGGTAAAAAATCCGTTTCAATTGATTTGATTATCGCTTTTTGTCCAAGAGCCAATTGATCGAGTGGGAACATTATTTAGAATGATTTTAAAAAAACAAAATTATAAATTTTGGTCAATCCGTGGATCAGTTAATACAGTTAATTTAGGAGGGAAAATATTCTTGAATTAAAATTTCCAATTCTTCTAAAAGTCTTTGAATTTCTCGAGAATCTGTGCCGTCATAAAATCCTCTGACCCTTCGGTCTGGATCAACCAATATAAAATTTTCGGTGTGGATCATATCGAAAGGTCCCCCATCCCCGTCTTGCTTGACCGCCATGTAAGATTTTCTGGCCAAATCATAGATAACTCTTTTGTCTCCCGTTACCAAATGCCACTTTTGGTCAATCACTCCCTTTTGAATAGCATATTTTTTGAGTTGAGTTACCGAATCAATTTTAGGAGTAACAGAGTGGGACAAGAGCAATACATTGGGGTTATTTTTTATATTTTCCTGAACTTTAACCATGTTATCCGTCATCGCAATACAAATGGTGGGACAGGTGGTAAAAAAGAAATCTGAGACATAAATTTTCCCTTTAAAATCGTTTTGTGTAATGGTTTTACCGTTTTGATTAATAAGAGAAAAATCAGCAATACGATGGAATTTTTTTTGATGCTGAATGGTGCTGTCCACCAATTCAAAATTGACCATAGCGGGCTGATAAATAGGCAATTTTTTAGTAGGTAATAATGCATTATAAAACAGTATCAATATTGTGATCGAAACTAGTCCAAATGCCCCCAAAAAATTTCTGTATTTATTTAAGAATTTCATACTTAGACAAAGATAGGTCATTAAAAATATAAAAATTTGGCATTAAATGTTTTTGTCGAAATGGGTCTTGAATGTGTCTAAAAGTGGTATTTTTGCTCTCCAAAATTAGTATGCTATGGAACCTATGGTAATGAAGGGCGTTCAACTTTTACTTAGTTTGTCTATTCTTATTGTCTTACACGAATTGGGTCATTTTATCCCTGCCAAAATCTTTAAAACCCGAGTAGAAAAGTTTT
>CAJWAY010000119.1 GCA_913020685.1 uncultured Flavobacteriaceae bacterium | reverse complement strand
GAACCAGCTGGTATTTTAAACACAAAAAGTGGGTGCGTATAGTACCCCGTGATGCCTACCTTTATTTAGAGTTCCGTTTTTTGGATCAAAACAGAAGACTACTTCGAACCAAATAACTGAAAACCGCCTTGATAACAGGGCGGTTTTTTTATACCTCAGATATAACAGTTCTTATGGCTTTAAGCTTCTTTCGGTGAAGTATACCATTAGATCCTTTAATTTTCCTCCTCTTTTTGTCTTTTTAACATTTTACCATAATTTGATATTAGAGGTTCTAATTAAATAAATAAAAAGTGGGGCACTTTTTGAAGCTCCAAAAACTTTTTAATTTTGGAAATGGTAAATCCTGGAATTCCTTTATTAGAAGTCCAAAAAAAATTAGAGCATTATTGTGCCTATCAAGAACGCTGCCATCAAGAGGTATATCAGAAACTAAAAGATCTGGGAGTGTTTGGAATCCCAGTGGATAATGTTATTTCTCATTTAATTGAGCAAAATTATCTGAACGAAACGCGTTTTGCTAAACAGTTTGTCCGTGGGAAATTCAGAGTAAAAAAATGGGGAAAAAAGCGGCTGCTTAGAGAGCTGAAACAACGTAATATTTCAGATTGGAATATCACAAATGCAATGAAAGAAATTTCTGATCAAGCTTACAGGAAATGTGGTCAGGCCCTAGCAGATAAGTTTTGGAAAACTCATCGTAATCGGCCATTAGCAGAGCAAAAGAAAAAAGTTTGGAATGCCATGCAGTACCGGGGTTGGGAAACCGAACTGATCATGGAAAACATTCTTAGACTAGAGCATCAAAAGGAATAACTTAATCCCAAAAGTCCGTTACCCTTGGGCATAGGAACTAAATTGGACTCCCAATACTCAGTATTAAAAATATTATTAAAATAAATGCTCACTTGCCATCGATTATTTCTCCATTGAGTAGAAAGATCAAATACTGAATAAGAATCTCCAGAGGTCCTTTCCATGTATTTGTATAATAAATAGGCATTGAAGTCTTTTTGAATCGGAAGCTGATAATTAAACACAAAATGGTTTTTTAGATCGTTGTTGATGGAATAGCGGGAAAAGTTATAACCATTGTTTTTCAGGTTGTTTTCCAAATAGGAATAACTGATCTTGAACTCGTTTATAAGAGAGTTGATCTTAATGCGGTGAGTGAGTTCAAAATCAATTCCACTTGTATTGACCTGCTGTATGTTTTCTGCCTTGAAGGGGATATTATCGTCTTTACCATTTTTAACATAGTCAATTAAATTTTTGGCCTTTCGGCTGAAGAAGGCGAAAGAGAATGACACCTTAGGACTATAAAAACGAACGCCTACTTCACTTGAAAAGGCTTCTTCGGGTTTTAAATTGTCATTGCCCAAAGTAGTCCTATCTGAATAATAAAGGTCCGTAAAAGTAGGGATTCGAAAAGTAGCTCCTGAATTGGCATAAAGGCGAAGCTTAGGACTAATTTGCCATCCCATATCGATACCGGGAAAATTGTGACTTCCAAAATCAGAGAAATAGTTGGCCACTAGTCCAGGGGTAATATCAACACTTTTATTAAACAGGTAAAATCGGTGTTCTATAAAGAAATTCATCATGGTTCTACTCCGATCACCAAGATTATTACTGCGAATACCGACACTAGAAATATCGAATCCCATACCCGTCTGTCCCCAATCTGATACTAAAGAAGAATCAAAAGCTGCTCCCAGTTTGTTGGTCACATGAAGATTTCGATATATTTCAGGTTTGTTACGGATGTATTCATACATGTCCTGACCCCTCCGCCAATAGACTTTTGGTTTGAATATCCATGCTCCCTTTTTATGTCGTTGCGACAATGAAATGAGGCTGGCTTGGGTTTCCTCGTATTGATCCTTTGCCGATGGGGTAGCATAAAAACCGTTTGAGCCAAACTTTCGTCCCGAATAACTAGTAATGAATTCGAGTGGGGATTTATGACGATTAAAACTGGATTTGATGAAAAATTGATTTTGGTCGTAGTCGGTATTGTATCGGTAGCCATCGGAAGTGTTTCTGGAAACAAATCCTAGTACACTGATTTTTTCTGAGGTATTGCCCAGAAAAATTGAACCATTAGTTTGATCATAGTTCCCTTTTTGTAAATCCAAGGTCATGGTTTTAGGAGTCACTTTTTTGGTTACTATATTTATAGCTCCTGTTAAAGCATTTTGACCGTAGGCTCTTGAACCGGGGCCTTTTATAATCTCTATGCGTTCGATCATTTGTGGAGGTGGGAGGAAATTAAGTGTGTGATGACCCGTATGGGCATCGTCCAATTTGATCCCGTCAATAAGCAAAAGGGTTTGATCAAAAGTACCGCCGCGAATGTTAAGATCGGCTTGTGTGGCGCCAGCTCCTCTTCTTTTGACGTCAACTCCGGCAATTTGTTGCAAGAGGTCAACTACATGGGTAACTCCACTTTGTCGGATTTGATTGGCAGTAAAAACCTGAACGGTTTTAGAATTTTGGCTAAGGGGTATTTCCAATCGGTTGGAGGATAGAACTATCTCTTTAAGTTTAAGAGTTGGTAGGGTATCAATGTGTGATTTGTTTTTACCTTTAACCCAACTGACCACAAAAAAAAGACATAAGAGGCATAATGCGTGGTATTTTTTCATGTCAATAAGGTTTTATGTTGAAATAAACTAATCCGCGAGCAGGATCAATTTATTATTCCTCATTTCAATAGTTCCGGAACTGATCTCAAATAGGGTGGTATTGTCGTCCTTTCTTTTAAACTTCTTTTTAGCGGTTTCATCCAGCTGAATTTTACCAGAGATAATAACGGTTCCATCTTTTAGTGAAGAAACAATAGGAGCGTGGTTGTTAAGCATCTGGAAGGAACCGGAAGTTCCAGGAACGATTACCGAATCAACTTCGCCGCTAAACAGGGTTGCCTCTGGGGATACAATTTCCAAGTGCATTATACTTCAGCTAACATTTTTTCACCAGCCTCAATAGCATCCTCGATAGTTCCTTTGAGGTTGAAGGCTGCCTCAGGCAAGTGATCTAACTCACCATCCATAATCATATTGAATCCTTTGATGGTGTCCTTGATATCTACCAATACTCCGGGAATACCTGTGAATTGCTCTGCTACATGAAAAGGCTGGGAGAGGAAACGTTGAACTCTTCTTGCTCTCGATACGGCCAGTTTGTCTTCTTCCGACAGTTCCTCCATACCCAAAATGGCAATTATATCCTGTAATTCTTTATAACGTTGTAATAGTTCCTTGACTCTTTGTGCACAATTGTAATGATCGTCTCCCAAGATATCTGCTGTCAAAATCCTGGAGGTAGAATCCAAG
>CAJWAY010000118.1 GCA_913020685.1 uncultured Flavobacteriaceae bacterium | reverse complement strand
GCTATCCATCCAATCAACAAACAACTACCAACCGAAGCAAAAGGATAAAAATAGGCTGTTATATTAGTCTCTTTCCAAACATATAAAACAACAACTATTCCACCAAGACATCCAATAATAGCTCCAGTAGCATGAGCTCTTTTGCTCAGAACTCCGAGTAGGAAAATTCCACCTAACATCCCAAGAATAAGACCCACTATCTTGATAAATTCATCAAATAGCGACTTTATGTCAGGATTAAGAAAGAAAAGACCAAAAGCTGTTCCAAGAACACCCATTACGATCGTTAAGATTCTAGCCCACTTAAGATAAAAACGGTCACTGCCATTTCCAATTTTTAGTGGTTTCATAAAATCAGTAACTAAAGTTGTCGCCGTAGAATTCATACTGGTTGATACCGTCGACTGGGCTGCTGCAAAAATACCCGCGACTATAAGACCTGCCAATCCAACTGGCATTTCATTGGCGATAAACAATGGAAAGATTTGGTCAGTCTTTATTGTTGGATCTAGTTTTTCTGGATGACTGACATAAAAAGCAAACAAAGCAGCACCTAAACCAAAGAATAACACACTTGCTACAACACTTAAAAAAGCATTGGTCCATATGGACTTAGCTGCAGTCTTCTCATCAGGAGTTGTCATGTACCGTTGTACGACGGACTGGTCTGCGGTATAACCAGAAACGTGTTGAGCAAATGCCCCAAGAATAATGACCCATATCGCAACCTGCGCACTTGTGATGTCCCAGTTATAATTTGCTAATCGAAACTTATTAGCATCGCCGGCAATTGAAAGAAACCCGTCAAAACCACCTTCAACTCCACTCATAAGCATAAAAAATGCTATAATTGCTCCTCCCAGTAATACAATGGTTTGGATTGTGTCTGTCCAGATAACAGCCTCAATGCCTCCAAGGGCGCAGTAAATGATACTCAATACTCCCATAACAATTACAGATTGGTAGGGAGTCAGTGGGGTCGCCGATGCCAAAGCCAGACCTGTTAATGACATGACCACGGCCATTCTAAAAATGTGAAACAATGTAAAGAAACCACTCCCAAGCATTCTCACGTTTCGGTTAAATCTTTTTTCAAGATATTCGTAAGCACTTGTAGCATCAATCTTCCGGTAAAACGGCAGGGCAATGTAAACTGCAATGAACGCAACGACAGGTATCATCATGTTCGCTACAAAATAAACCCAATCAGTAGCGTATGCTTTTCCAGGTAGTCCTGTAAAAGTCAAGGAACTGAGCATCGTTGCAAAAATACTGCATCCAGCTGCCCACCATACCATCCTTTTACCACCTCTAAAAAAATCGTCAGTACCTTTATTCCTTCCAGCAAAATAAAAACCAACGCCTACCATTATCAAAAGATAAACAATTAGTACGATGTAGTTTATCAAACCAAAGCCCTTTTGAATAGGAGTCGGCGTAACTTTCCAAATTTTCGCTGAACGCACACGTGGTCGAATTTCACCACTGGCAATGATAAGAGAATTATTCCACTCAACAGGTACAGTTGTAACATGGTTTGCAGGACTTTCTCCAGCCTCAATCCATGTATTTGTGATCGTATGGTAGAGAAAAGTTTTTTTGGGAAATCCAGGATGATTATCTTTAAGATCATCTTCTTTTCCCCAAAGAGACCCATCAGCTCCTCCCAGAACAGCTACATGACTTTGACTAAATCCGATTGCTGTGCCAGCCATTATGGGACTAGGAGATCGTTTTCTCTCCTTCCATTCTTTAGTGTTTAAATTAAACTCCCAAACATCAGAAAAAAAGTTTACTCGATCACCATCCTGTTGTCTTCCTCCGATGACATAAATACAATCATCATAACCATTATGTTGAGTTGCTACCTGCAAAAAGGCTCGGGATTTCCACGGAGCCTCGGGTAAAGTTTTCCATTCACCATTCTCGGCCTCGCTTAGATTAAGCGTCCAAATCTTATTAGTCGCTGTACCAAGTTTTTTCCCAGACTGGCCAGCCACTAAATATACAGTATTGTTATGTATCGCCGCTGACCCATAAGCCACCGGTTCAGGTAGGGATGGCATTCCCTTTTTCGACAATTTTTTATCCTTCGCATTCCAAGAAAGTAAAAATACATCGGTATAAACCTTTTTTGAATCATCCCCACCAATACACAATACACCCTTTGCTGTAGAAACTGATGATCCGTAGGCCATAGGCTTATCCAATTTTCCACCATTTTGCCAAATGTAATCACCATCACTTTGTTTAGACAAAACATATATTCTGTCGTGCCAAACTTTATCAGTTTCCCATAATGGCTTGTCAGGAAAATTAGCACCACCTGCAACAATTAACGCATCATTGTGCACTCCGACAAATGGACCAGCAACACCGATATTTTCATCCAAACCGTCAGGAGCCGGTAATTCCGTCAATTCTTCCCACTTGAGGACATTTGCAGAAGCAAAAGAGAGAAAACAAAAAAAATGGAATAGGAGTATAAAAGTTTTCACATTTATAAATTGCCAAATATCAGAGATAATTGCGAAGAAAAAGTATCAACCCTCTACATTCCGCATGAAATCAGCAGTTTGAATGAAAAAACCAAACAATAAATCAGCTGCAGGATTTTCTATTTTTCTCTCCAGAAGGGCTTCACTCATCAGACTTATCCATCGATCCCTTTCTTTTTCTCCAATTGTAAATTGGATATGTCTCATTCTAAGACGCGGATGGCCACGCTCTTGTATGTATTTATCAGAACCTCCGCAACGATAGACAAGAAAATCAGCTAATCTTTGTTCAGCACCTTCCCAGTCGTTTTTTGGATAAAGTGGACCTAGGATATTATCAGATTTGACCCTTCGATAAAAAGCAGAAACAAGTTCATTAATGCCTTCTTCTCCAATCTGTTTAAGTACCTCCTGCATAAGGAAAATCAGTTTTTAATTTTTTTCTGATTTCACCAGGACAGACCTACCTGACCATAATTTTTCCCAACCGGTTGAATCTTTTGCCCTATATAATATTGGTTGTGAGCCCTTAAAAACATTTGAAATGTTTAAAGGGGCATCTCCAAGAAATTTAACGGTTTTCAAATTTTCACATTTTGAAAAAGCATAGCTCTCTATCTCTCTTACCTCTTTGGGAATAATTATATGGGTAAGATTTTTACATTCTGAAAAAGCATACTCCTTAATAGTATTAATTGTATAGGGAAGTATGACCTCTTTTAAATTAGAACACTTAAAAAAAGTACTCTCCCGGATAATTGAAACTCCATTTGGTATAACGATTCGCCTCAATTGATAACATCTATTGAAAGCTGAGGATCCAATGTCATTGAGTGTTTCTGGGAAAAC
>CAJWAY010000117.1 GCA_913020685.1 uncultured Flavobacteriaceae bacterium | reverse complement strand
TCTGGGTTCCCATTTTTTTATTGTTGGTAAATTTTTTGAAACTAAATTCAAGCAGTCAGGTCCTGAGATTCTTATTATCCCGATGGCTCCTTTGCCGGCTGGGGTCGATAACGCAACAATTGACTTCACCTCACGAAGGTACGATACCTTATTTTTCATGATATTTTAAATAATGACTATCTAATCTCATTTAGTCATTAGATCTCCCGAGAATAAAAATTATAGGTACTTTATGAAATATTTCGAAGTTGTTAAATTTTCTCCAATCGGAAATTGATTTGCGCAGAATTAACTCGTTTTTTCCGTTGAGATTAGATGCTACACATAAATCGATATCATTTGAAAGAGTGGAGCATAAGTCTTTTATGGTTTGCATATTACGATATGGTGTCTCAATAAATATTTGAGTAATACCATTTCTTATGTCTCTTTCAAGCTTTAATAAATCATTCTTTCTTTCTGGTTTTTTGATTGAAATATATCCATTAAAAGTAAAGTTTTGGCCATTGAATCCACTTGCCATTAAACCAAGAATGATAGAAGATGGTCCTGTCCATGGCTTTACAGTTATGCCTAGTTGGTGAGCTTTTTTAACAACTACACTTCCGGGATCAGCAACACCTGGTGCACCAGCATCAGATATTAAGCCCATATCTAGTCCATTTATACATGGTTTTAATATCTCTTTGATATTCTCTTGTGGTTTATGTTTATTCAGGGAATAAAGCCTTTGCTCTGAAACAGGTGTTTTGGGTGCGATAATTTTTAATTGGGCCCGGGCTGTCTTTGGAGTTTCAACAATCCAGTCGAGTATATGATTTACTGTGCTTGATAATCCAATCGAAATACTATTATCATGATTATGATCAGATATCGGGACAGGAATCAAGTGCAGGCATCCTAAACTTTTCATACCCTTTCCTCTTGTTTCCATCTTTCAATCCAATCTTCAGAGGCCTTATTGAGCATTTGAAACACATTTTCAAATCCCTCTTTTCCACCGAAATATGGATCTGGAACTTGACGATTTTCGTTTGGAAAAGAAGAATCTAAAAAAAAATGAACTTTTTTTTGATAAAGAGAATTATCTGTAAGTTTTATTACATTTTTATAATTTGAGGAGTCCATAACAAAAATGAAATCAAATTTTTCAAAGTCCTTTAATTCAATTTGTCTTGATCGCTGATTAGATATATCGATCCCATGGTATGCAGTAGATTCCTGTGATCTAGGGTCAGGAGATTCATTCTTGTGATAATCAGAAGTTCCAGCGGAGTCAATCAGCCATTTTTTTGCAATTTGACCTCCTTGATGTTTTATTAATAAACTCTGAAATGTACCCTGAGCAACAGGAGATCGACAAATATTTCCAAGACAAACAAATAGAATAGCTCTAGGGATCATCCCACCAAAGTCAATTTCTTTTTCAAGTCATCGACAAAAACTCTAAAACGTTTATCTGTCTCTGCAAGGTTACTTACTGTTCTACAAGCATGTAAAACAGTTGCGTGATCTTTGTTTCCACATTGCGCACCAATTGCCGCTAGGCTATTTTTTGTCATTTTTTTTGCGAAAAACATTGTCAGCTGACGCGCTTGGACAATCTCTCGTTTACGTGTTTTGCTCTTTAGAAGTTCAATGGGCATGTCAAAATAATCACAGACAACTTTTTGAATAAAGTCTACACTAATTTCTCTGGTTGTGTTTTTGACAAACTTATCAATCATTTGTTTTGCTAACTCTACAGTAATTTTTTTCCTGTTCAAAGAGGATTGAGCTAATAAAGAAATTAGTGCTCCCTCAAGTTCTCTTACATTGCTTGTTATACTGTAAGCGAGGTATTCAACTACATCATCCGGCATTTCTATTCCATCGGAATAAAGCTTTTGACGAAGTATTGCAATACGAGTCTCAAGATCTGGTCTTTGCAGGTCAGCGGATAATCCCCATTTAAATCGAGAAAGGAGTCGCTGCTCCATCCCTTGGAGATCAACAGGAGCTCTGTCTGAGGTGAGAATTACTTGCTTCCCTTGTTGGTGAAGATGATTGAAAATTTCAAAAAACACATCTTGAGTTTTTTCTTTTCCGCTAAAAGATTGGACATCATCCATTATCAAAACATCGATAAGTTGATAAAAATGAACAAAATCATTTTTTGTATTATTTCTTATTGCATCAATGAATTGTTGAGTAAATCTCTCAGCAGAAACATACAATACTGTTTTTTCTGGAAATCTATCCTTTATTTCTATACCAATTGAATGAGCAAGATGGGTTTTCCCCAACCCTACGCCACCATAAACAAGTAGAGGATTAAAAGAAGTTCCACCAGGTTTTTGAGCTACGGCGTAGCCTGCTGAACGAGCAAGTCTATTGCAATCTCCCTCAATAAAATTTTCAAAAGTATAATTGAGGTTCAGTTGACTTTCAATATTCACTTTTTTCAAACCAGGGATTACAAATGGATTCTTAATTCCTTTATCACCGCCAATTTTTGCCGGTAAAGCAACTTTGGGATTTTCAATTGGTAATCGATTCGATGACGGAATATCGACTTTATTCTCATCTAGGTGAGCAGTATCTTGATCCATTACTATTGAGTAGACAAGTCGGGCTTCTGAACCTAATTCTTTAGTAATTGCCGATTTAAGGAGCTTTATGTAGTGAGCTTCTAGCCATTCATAGACGAACTTACTTGGAACTTGAAGGGTGATAACCTTTCCTTGAAGCTTTAGTGGTCGAATCGGGAGAAACCATGTTTTGTAGGCTTGAGGACTGATATTGTCTTGGACATAAATCAAACAATTGCGCCAAATGGTATCTGCAGTGTGCTCCATGTGTCTTTAAAATTCTTTACATTTAAACTTATAATTCAGCCGATCACTCAAATTGAAACAAGACAATCTCAAATTGATGTCATACCGGTTAGCGAAAGTGTCGATAAAATCCGTTGAAAAAAAATTGTTTGACTATTGATTTTAAATTTTTTTTTGCACATACAATTTTTTTTACTCATTCATGAAGCTCAATAAAATTATATTTAATTAATTCAAAATCAATATTGTAATACGAATTTAAATGGTTGTTTCAACATGTAAAATTAGAATACGATACGCAGAAACTGATCAGATGGGATACTGCTATTATGGTAATTATTCAGCTTTTTTAGAAATGGGAAGAGTAGAGGCATTACGTGATCTTGGTATACGGTATCGCGACCTCGAAAAAAGTGGAATTATGCTTCCCGTTTCGACTCTCGAAATTAATTATCGAATTCCACTTCGCTATGATGAAATAATAACAGTAGAAACTACAATTTTTGATTTTCCCAAAGGGACAAGAATAAAATTTGATAATAAAATTTTC
>CAJWAY010000116.1 GCA_913020685.1 uncultured Flavobacteriaceae bacterium | reverse complement strand
TTAGAAATTCAATCTCCTCGAGTTGAATCAGGGTTTGGTTGTAATGATCCTCTACCTCAGCGACAGTGATTTCACCTGCCCTTTGGAATTCCAACAAAACTGTGAGATCCTCTTGTTTTTGACAGATGTTTTCGTAAGCTTCCACCCATTTTTTTAAGTTTCTTATTTGACGCATAAGCTTTTCAGCTTGCTGTGCATCATCCCAAAAGTTTGGTACCAGTGTTTTCTCCTCTAGATTGGTGATTTCTATTTTTTTGGCATCTATGTCAAAGGTACCCCCTTAACGCACCCAGGCGATCACTAAGTTCTTTTTCCTTTTCAGAAGAAATCATTTTGAATTTTGTAATATAAATATTGACAAAATTAATTTTAAATTCCGAACTCAAAATAAAATTTAGAATTAAGTTAGAGAATAAATCAATCTACTTCTTATGTATTTCAAAAACTTTACCTTCAGATTTTTTTCCATTGCTATAGTCAATTACTTTTGTTCCCCAGTGCAATTCTAACCATAAAAGCATGCCCAACTCAAACATAACCCCACCAGTGGCTGATGTAGCTCCTTATGAACATAAGATTCACGATCACATTCGAATTGATCCCTATTATTGGCTTAACGAAAGGGAGAGCCCCGAGGTTTTAGATTACATAGATCGGGAAAATGATTATTACCAAAAAATGACTGCCCATACCCAACCATTGCAGGAGGAGCTTTATAATGAAATGCGTTCGCGTATTAAAGAGGATGACAGCTCAGTTCCATATTTTTATAATGGGTACTGGTACATCACTCGATATGATGAAGGTAAAGATTACCCCATCTACAGTCGAAAAAAAGGATTACTGACTGCGACGGAGGAGGTATTGTTCGACTGCAATAAAATGGCACAAGGTTTTGACTATTTTCGGCTGATTGGAATTTCAGTAAGTCCTGACAACTCTAAAGCTGCTTTTGGTGTTGACACCTTTTCCCGAAGGCAATATACTATTAAGGTAAAAGACCTCAATAGTGGTGAACTAATAAACACAAATATTGAAAATACCACAGGTGGCAGTGTTTGGGCTTCTGATAACACAACACTTTTCTACATTAAAAAAAATTTTCAAACTCTGCGCTCTGAGGCGGTTTATAAACATCAAATTAATTCTCCTGAACAATCAGATCAACTAGTCTATGAGGAGGTTGACGAAACCTATTCGGTCTACGTTACCTCTTCAAAATCTAGAAAATATATTTTTATATCCTCTCAAAGTACAAACACTAGCGAATATCGTTTTATAAAATCCGATGAGCCAGAGGCAGAATTTAAAATTATTCAACCTCGAACCATTGGATTAGAGTATGACGTTGCACATTATGGGGATCATTTTTACCTTCATACCAACTTAAACCAGGCTACTAACTTTCAGATCATGAGAACTTCTGTCGACTATACAAGTACTGAGTTTTGGGAGCCATTACTGCAGCACCGTAAGGAAGTTTTAATTGAAGACTTTGAACTATTTGATCAGTATTGGGTGGTAAACGAGAGAGAAAATGGTCTTTCGAGATTAAGGATTTTGCGTTGGGATCAATCGGAAGACTATTACCTTGCTGTGGAGGAGGAAACCTACTCTCTTTATTTTTCTTACAACCCTGATTTTGAGTCGACCCAACTGAGGTATGTTTTTGACTCTCTAACCACTCCCACTTCGGTGATCGAATACGATATGCATTCCCAAGTGAAAACCACCTTAAAAACCCAAGAAGTATTGGGTAGAGATTTTGACCCGAGTCATTACCGTTCCCAAAGATTGTGGGCCAATGCCAGAGATGGCGCTAAAATCCCTATTTCTATTGTTTATCATAAGGATACCAAGTTATCTGAATCAACGCCTGTTTTGCAGTATGCCTATGGATCTTATGGTCACACAATTGATCCATCGTTTTCCTCCAATCGCTTAAGTCTATTGGATCGAGGTTTTGTATTTGCAATTGCACACATTAGGGGAGGAGAATACATGGGCAGACATTGGTATGAGGATGGGAAGCTGCTTAAGAAAAAAAACACTTTTTTTGATTTCATAGATTGTTCGAAGTTTTTAGTTAAGCAAAAATTAACTGCTCCAGAGCACCTATACGCTAATGGAGGCTCTGCAGGTGGTCTTCTGATGGGCGTAATCATAAACCTGGCACCTGAATTGTATAATGGTGTGATTGCTGATGTTCCCTTTGTGGATGTGGTCACCACAATGTTGGATAACACTATCCCACTAACCACCTCAGAATACGATGAGTGGGGCAATCCGAACGAAAAAAAATATTACGACTATATGTTGTCCTATTCTCCTTATGATCAGGTTAAGACACAGGATTACCCTAACCTTCTGGTGACTTCGGGTTTACATGATTCACAAGTGCAGTATTTCGAGCCTACCAAGTGGGTTGCCCGACTGAGGGCCAAGAAGACAGACAAAAAAAAATTGTTCTTATACACTAATACAAAAGCTGGACACAGTGGTGCCTCAGGACGTTTTGACTCACTTAAAGAATTGGCAAGAAGATTCGCATTTATAATTTGTTTGGAAGAAAATAGTCTTTAAAAAAAGTATTATTTTTGCAACGAGGTAAATGAAAAGAAATAAAAGCAAAAGTAGAATGGGGGTTGAGGATAACGTACTGTCCTTGATCGGAGGTACACCTCTTATTCGCTTAAAAAAAGTAGTTAAAGGTTTTAATGGTAATTTTTTTAGCAAATTTGAAGCTTTTAACCCAGGTCACTCAAACAAAGACAGAATTGCACTTCACATTATCAAAGAAGCCGAAAATAAAGGTATTCTTAAACCAGGCGATACTATCATTGAGACCACTTCCGGTAACACTGGGTTTAGCCTAGCCATGGTTTCCTTGATTAAAGGATATGAGTGTATTCTGGCCGTGAGTTCTAAGTCATCTAAAGATAAGATTAATATGTTGAATGCGATGGGTGCAAAAGTATATGTTTGTCCCGCAAATGTATCAGCAGAGGATTCTAGATCTTACTATCAGGTAGCTAAAAATTTACATGATCAAATCAAAGGCTCTGTATACATAAATCAGTATTTCAACGAACTTAATACAGAAGCTCATTATAAATCCACAGGCCCAGAGATCTGGAATCAAACTGATGGTAAAATTACTCATTTGGTCGCTTGTTCTGGAACTGGGGGTACAATTTCTGGTTGTGCTAAATTTTTGAAAGAACAAAACCCTGACATAGAAATTATTGGTGTAGATGCCTACGGTTCTGTTCTAAAAAAATACCATGAAACCAGGGAGCTAGACACTGATGAAATTTATCCTTATCGTATAGAAGGATTAGGTAAAAACCTTATTCCAACTGCAACCGATTTTGATGCCATTGACCTTTTTGTCA
>CAJWAY010000115.1 GCA_913020685.1 uncultured Flavobacteriaceae bacterium | reverse complement strand
TTCATATTATAAATTTTGTTTTAATGTGGTAAAAGTAAAATTTCTAACCAATACCACCCCTTTTTGGGGTGTGAATTGTAAAAATCTATAATCATTTTTATGAAGACACTAATTTTTTAGGGGTAAATTTTCAATATTATAAATTTTAAGCGCACTTATCTGAATTTTTTCATTTATAAATTATATTTGTTTAGTATCCAAAATGATTTGCTGATGAATTACCTGAGAAAAAAAAGCCTCGAAAATATTCTCGATAAACAACCAAGACCTTTTAAAAATAATCAAAAATATTCTACCCTTTTTGCAAGTCATGTGTTTACTGATTCTGTACTTGAGCAGTATGTAAACAAAGAAACATACAATCAGGTAGCTTCCGCAGTTAATAGCGGGTCAAAAATCAACAGATCCTTTGCAGATCAAATTGCCGCATCACTAAAGGCCTGGGCATTATTCAAAGGAGCTACACATTACACTCATTGGTTTCAACCTTTGACCGGAGGCACTGCAGAAAAACACGATGCCTTTTTTGACCTGCAATCATCTGGTAAACCGATAGAAAATTTTGATGGTAGTCAATTGGTTCAGCAGGAGCCGGATGCCTCCAGTTTTCCAAGTGGAGGGATCAGAAATACATTCGAGGCAAGAGGCTATACTGCATGGGACCCTACCTCTCCTGCCTTTATACTCGATAAGACACTTTGTATCCCAACCATTTTTGTTTCTTACACTGGAGAAGCATTGGATTACAAAACCCCATTACTCAAATCCATTCAATCTCTTGACAATGCTGCTAAAGAAATTTGTAAGTACTTTGATAAAAACGTAACCAAAGTCAATGTTACCTTGGGTTGGGAGCAAGAGTATTTTTTGGTGGACAAGTCTTTGGTAGCCTCTCGCCCCGATTTAATCATAACTGGCAGAACTCTTTTTGGTCATCAGCCCTCCAAAGGTCAACAATTGGAGGATCACTATTTTGGCTCAATTCCTCCCCGAGTGATTGCTTATATGAAAGAATTAGAGTACTCAGCCATTCAGTTGGGTATTCCGCTCAAAACTCGACATAATGAGGTTGCTCCTGGTCAATTTGAGCTAGCACCAATTTATGAGGAGGCCAACCTTTCGGTTGATCATAATTCTTTGGTCATGGATTTGATGCGTAAAATTGCCTCTAAACACGATTTTATTGTTCTATTTCACGAAAAGCCTTTTGAAGGAATAAACGGATCTGGTAAGCACAACAATTGGTCGCTCTCCACTAATACCGGAGTTAATTTATTGAGTCCGGGTAAGACACCTATGAGTAATCTTCAGTTCTTGACCTTTTTTATAAATACTATTGCCGCTGTTTTCTCTCACGAGGCCTTAATGAGAGCCTCTATTGCTAGTGCTAGTAACGATTTCAGGCTTGGCTCTAATGAAGCACCCCCTGCTATACTATCTGTTTTTATTGGTAAGCAGTTAACGACTGTTATGGATGATTTGGAAAATGTTTCTAAAGGTAAGCTCTCACCTGAGGAAAAAACAGACTTAAAGCTCAATGTAATAGGTAAAATACCGGAAATATTATTAGATAATACTGATCGAAACCGTACGTCCCCTTTTGCGTTTACTGGAAATAAATTTGAATTTAGGGCGGTTGGCTCTAAGTCAAATTGTGCCAAATCGATCACAGTTCTAAATGCTGCAGTGGCGCAGCAGTTGGAAAAATTTGGCAAGGAGGTAGAAGATTTGATAGAGATCAAGGATA
This sequence comes from uncultured Flavobacteriaceae bacterium, assembly GCA_913020685.1. Lineage (GTDB taxonomy): Bacteria > Bacteroidota > Bacteroidia > Flavobacteriales > Flavobacteriaceae > UBA8316. Next base: position 1,667 of record CAJWAY010000115.1, on the reverse strand, counting down.
TGAAAAAAGATGATGCCATCTTCAATGCTCTAAGAGACAACCTCAAAGGGATGAAAAAGATACTCTTTGATGGAGATGGGTACAGTGATTCATGGATTGATGAAGCGCAAAAACGTGGACTGAGCTACAACCAAAACACCCCAGATGCATTGAAAGCCTACATTTCCAAAAAAAGTATTTCCTTATTTGAGGAAACAAATGTTCTATCGGAGCGAGAGGTAATTGCCAGGTACATTGTAGATCTAAAAGAATATATTATGCGTGTTCAGATTGAGTCTAGAACACTAGGAGATATTGCAAGAAATCATATAATTCCTACAGGGATCAAATACCAAAATGTTTTAATTGAAAATGTAAAAGGATTAAAAGAAGTCTATGGTAATGGTTTCCAAAAACATGCACAGGTTCAATTAAAAATAATAGAACGTATTTCGGGGCACGTTGATGAAATCAATAAAGGGATTGAACAAATGGTTGAAAATCGGAAATCGATTGATAAAATTGAGGATGATTTAAAAAAAGCTCATGCCTATTGTGAAAAAATTTTACCTTTTTTGGATGACATAAGGTATCATTGTGATAAGCTGGAATTGGTTGTAGATGACGATCTTTGGCCATTAGCCAAATACCGTGAACTTTTGTTTTGTCGCTGACAAAAAATATGGAATGCCAATGTGTTAGTGTAATAGTGTTAAATTTGAATTCTAATTTATACAATGACAGAAAATAGGTATAACATCAGAGGTGTTTCCTCACAAAAAGAGGATGTTCACAACGCTATTAAGTATATAGACAAAGGATTATTTCCAAAGGCTTTTTGTAAAGTAGTTCCTGATTTTTTGACGGGAAGTAAGGAGCATTGTTTGGTTATGCATGCTGATGGTGCGGGAACTAAAAGTTCACTTGCATATGCCTATTGGAAAGAAACCGGAGACCTGTCAGTCTGGAAAGGTATCGCTCAAGACGCATTGATTATGAACATTGATGATTTGTTATGTGTTGGGATTACCAGTAATATTTTGTTGTCTTCAACTATTGGTAGAAATAAAAATAAAATTCCCGCTGAAGTTCTTTCAGCAATTATCAATGGTACAGAAGAATTATTGGATAATTTGGCTCAATTTGGTATTAAAATTTATAGTACTGGGGGTGAAACTGCAGATGTTGGAGATTTAGTAAAAACCATCATAGTTGACTCTACCGTAACTGCAAGAATCAAAAAAAATGAAGTTATCAACAATGCAAATATTCAGGCGGGTGATGTTATTGTGGGTTTGGCTTCATTTGGCCAGGCTACCTATGAGGATAAATATAATGGAGGTATGGGAAGCAATGGCTTGACCTCGGCAAGACATGATGTGTTTGGTGAAACTCTCAAAATAAAATACCCAGAAACCTTTGACAATGACTTACCTATTCATTTAATTTACTCAGGTTCTAAAGAATTAACAGCCAATACAAATACTCCTTTGAACATGGGACAATTGGTTTTGTCGCCAACCAGAACCTATGCGCCCGTTATAAAAACAATTTTGGATACTATGGATCGAAAAGATATCCATGGAATGGTTCATTGCAGCGGTGGAGGGCAAACAAAAATTTTGCATTTTCTTGACGAGCTGCATGTAATAAAAGATAATCTTTTTGAATGTCCCCCATTGTTTGAT
>CAJWAY010000114.1 GCA_913020685.1 uncultured Flavobacteriaceae bacterium | reverse complement strand
TTTAAAAGTCATTCATACCCGATGAAAATATCATACAACTGGATCAAACAGTTTCTAAAAATAGATCTTCCCCCCAAGGAAGTATCCATAATCCTGACCGATTTGGGTTTGGAAGTCGAGGGTATGGCAAAGTTCGAATCCATCAAGGGAAGTTTTAATGGTGTTGTTGTAGGTGAAGTGTTAGAATGTGAAAAACACCCAAATGCAGACCGCTTGAAAGTAACCCAAGTCGATTTGGGAAATGAAAAAGTTCAAATCATATGCGGGGCACCAAATGTTGCAATTGGACAAAAAGTCCCTGTTGCCGTATCTGGAACCACACTGTTCAATAGAGAGGGAGAGGCTTTTTTGATCAAAAGGAGTAAGATAAGAGGTGAAGAAAGTCATGGTATGATCTGTTCCGAGTATGAATTGGGCTTGGGGGAATCCCACCATGGGATAATGGTTTTAGATCCCCAATTGAAAAATGGCAAGCCATTTAGCGAGATTTTTGATTTAGAAGTTGATACGGTTTTTGAAATTGGACTTACACCCAATCGAGCAGATGCTATGAGTCATATGGGTGTGGCTCGAGATCTAAAAGCCTATTGTAACTTTCATGGCATTGAATACAAATGGTTAGCACCAGCAATAGATCATTTTAGTATAGCTCGCTCTGATAAAAAGTTTAGTGTCGCGGTTGAATCGAAAGATAAAGCTCCAAAATATACGGGTGTCAATATCACCAATTTGAAGGTTAAACCCTCACCTGTATGGTTACAAAACCGACTCAAAGCCCTTGGGATTAGTCCAAAAAACAATGTAGTGGACATTACAAATTATGTATTACATGATTTGGGACAACCCTTACATGCCTTTGATTTGGATCGAATCAAGGATGGAATTGTGGTAAAAACTGTTGATCAGGACACCCCTTTTATTACTCTAGATGGTATTGAACGAAAGCTTAACGCAGAGGACTTAATGATTTGTGATCACCATAAACCCCTATGTATTGCCGGGATATATGGAGGACTAGACTCGGGAGTGAATGAAAACACCACTAGTATATTTTTAGAAAGTGCTTATTTCAATCCCGTAAGTATCCGAAAATCTGCCAAAAGACATGGACTAAACACAGATGCCTCTTTTAGATTTGAACGGGGTATAGACCCGGAAATCACAGTTTACGCACTTAAGCGCGCGGCCAATTTAATTGTAGAACTAACAGGTGGAACCATTGAGAGTGAATTATTTGAAATCAAGCAGGGAATGCCCAACAGTTCTAAATTCAATTTGACTTTCGACCAAATCAACAAGACCATTGGACAAAATATTTCCAAAGATGAAATCTCAAAAATTTTAAAAGGACTTGAAATAAAAATAGTAGATTCCAATGACGAAAGTATGTTGGTTGAAATCCCACGCTACAGAGTGGACGTAACCCGTCCTGCAGATGTAATCGAAGAAATACTAAGGATTTACGGCTACAATAATGTGGATATTTCCAGAGTACTACATAGTAATATCCCTGATTTTGTCGGTTCAGACGATCATCAAATTACAGAACGACTTTCCAATCAATTAGTTAGTTTAGGATTTAATGAAATGGTTAACAACTCCATTACCAGGCCTGATTACGGGGAAATAACTCAAAGTATTAAATCGGTCAAGGGCGTAAACATCATCAACCCATTGGGAAAAGAGCTCTCTCAAATGCGGACCACCCTTCTCCCTGGAGCACTTGAGGTAGTTGCTTTCAATCTTAACCGTCAATCTAAATCCCTAAAATTATACGAATTTGGTAAAATCTACCAACAAGAAAAAGATGGTTTCAAAGAGGAAAAAAAGCTTTCTTTGATAATTTGTGGTGATGTAGTAAAAGATAATTGGAATGTAACACATCAACCTCAATTGTTTTTCTACTTTAAGGGAATAATCCAACATATTCTTCAAAAAAACTGCCCGTTTGAATGTGAAGAAAGTACTACTAAAAATTATGTTTATTCTGAAGGCCTTAACTATAGTCAAAATGGAAATTCACTTTTGGATTTTGGATTCGTGAAAAAAGAAATTCTTCGCCAATTTGAGATTAATCAAGAGGTTTTATATGCAGAATTAGATTTCAGTTTGATTGCTGATATCAGCAAAAGCAGTAGTATTCTGTATCAAGAAATCCCAAAATTTCCATTAGTAAGAAGAGATTTTGCGCTACAACTAGATAACAGTATCCCCTTTAATAAATTGAAAAAGATTGCTTTTAAAACTGAAAAATACATACTTAATTCAGTCGAGCTCTTTGACGTTTACGAGGGTGACAATATTCCCAGAGGTAAAAAATCCTATGGAGTAAGCTTTTATTTTCAAGACCCCAAAAAGACTCTTACAGATCAGCATGTAGATAAAATAATGGGTAAATTGCAAAATCAATTTGAAAAGCAATTAGGTGCGAAATTACGTTAAAAAAAATATTAGCTTTTCTTTTTCCGACTTTTGTAAAAAGCTATTTTATTCCTAATTTTACAATAAGAAATGATAGATGATGATGAAAAGACTCTTACCTCCCACCCAAATTGACCTTATCCTTAAAGAAATTGCTCTACATACAAATCCCATTTGCTTGGATGATATTATAGAGCATCACACTTCAGGTACCCAAAGCATCAATAATTTTGACTTTGACAAACTGGAAACTCAAAGGATCTTTCACTTGAATCAAATTAGGAAAGTTTGTATTGATTACCGTTTGCGTTTTTTAGATCTAAAATACTTTAAGGGAAATATCCCAAAGGAGGGCATTGACAAAATTACCCAACTAGAAAAAGAACATCAAACCTCTTTAGAAGGGTTCAAAATCATGGCCCCTTCGGTGCTATTTAGATTGAAAAAAACAGACGACCCATTACTCTTTGTACCGTTGGGTAATAACTATTTCTATTTAGTTCACAAATGGGGTAATGATTTATCTTATTTTAGGAAAGCATGGGCATGGCCCTTTAAAAACATCTGGAACCTTTTGATCGCTGTTTTATTTGTCAGTTTTTTTGCCACACTTATAACTCCCTATCAAATTTTTACTAAATCCCCAACCCCATCAACTTTTTGGATGCTCTATTTATTTATATTTAAAGCGATTGCCTCAATAGTATTGTTTTATGGTTTTGCCATGGGAAAAAACTTCAATCCTGCAATTTGGAACAATCGTTTCGACAAAACCTAACTGAGTTTGTATCAAAGCTTTTGACGCAATCTAAGTCCAAATGGATCTAACAAAAAATATCAAGGATACATTTTATTTCGTATATCTTTGATTTTAGCATCGCTCATATAATCATCAAATTTACAGTAACGATCAATGATTCCATTTGGGGTTAATTCAATAATACGATTCCCAACGGTTTGAGCAAAAGCGTTATCATGTGTAGTACAAAGCACTGTCCCTTTAAAATTTTTTAATGAATTATTGATAGCAGTAATCGATTCCAAATCCAAGTGGTTTGTAGGCTCATCTAGCATTAGTACAT
>CAJWAY010000113.1 GCA_913020685.1 uncultured Flavobacteriaceae bacterium | reverse complement strand
CCACTAAGCTGAGTAACAACAAAACCTTTATGAGGAGAAAAAAAACTTGGTGTAAACTGAATCATCCCAAAAGGGTAGGTTGCACCCAAAAAAGTGTATCCACTTTCTAAACCATTGTCTTTGGTGCCAATTTGAGTGTCTACATATCTTGTTAGGTCTTGACCTTTTAAGTTACTAACTAACGAAATAATTAAAATCCAAGAAAGTAAAATCTTTTTCAAAACAGATTTATGGTTTTATTGCTCCATTACCCTTAAACGCCACTTCAATCAACTGACATGCGCTACCGCCAACTGTTTCTAAGTACCTAATTTTTAAATACCTAATAATTTCATTTGGTTCTACATCAAATTCATATGAATTTAAATATGCACCATTTAAACTATTTGATGATAGTAAAATCCAATTTGCATTTTGTAGACTTTCCGAGCTAGCTGGTGGTGAGGTCACTGAATTCCCTGAAGAAATAAAAACAGGAAGTATTTCGGCATTATTTAAGTCATTACGTCCCCATATTTCTATTTTTTTAGGGTTATTTCCTGAATAATCAAGAGTTGATCTAAAATCTAACTTTACATTTCTGAGTTGAGTATAAACTCCTAGGTCTAATGTGAAATGTCCAGGCACAGCATTTTCACCTGAGTGATAGCCATATTTGTCATTATATGCCCAATTGGAATTATCATCATATAAATATTTTGTTGGTTCAGCAGAATAAAAATTACCTGGGTTATCGCTTTGCATAATTGGCATTGAAAAAAGAGATTTGTCAAGGGAAATTGACTCGGTGTTTTGTCCAAAAAAAGTAAGCTCTGTAAGCTGTGAACTATTATTTGTAACAGTAGATACGACTCTGTACCTGATATAACGATAAGAGCCAAGATTTGGATCTATCATAAAACTGGCGCTAGTTGAGTTTTCTCCATCTATATTTTCTTCCTTTAACAATTTCCATCCAGAATTAATAAAACTTTCATCAGTATTTGACGAAGTTTCAGCGCCATATAAACTTTCTCTACCCCAAATTTGAAGACTTGTAATATTATTATCATTAAATTCCAAATGATTAGGCATGTCCAATTTTATTTTCCTAAGCGTTGATTTCACTCCCAGGTCAATCGTGAAGTGGTGAGGAAATATTCCTGAGCTAGAGAGAAATGTTTTTTCATTATTACCATCCCATGTACTATCTCCATCAAATAAATACTCTGATGGTTTTGCTCCATTTGACTCCCCATTTATATCGCTTGGCATACCTACTATTGAAATAAATCTTTTATCCAACTCATCATAAGGCAAGTTAGGAAGTTCATAATCAATTTGATTTAATGCGATAGTATCAATTCCGTGATTGTCTGATTGAACGTAGGATGTTGTTTTTATTATTCCTCTTGGAATAAATTCTTCAAGTTTAATTTCTCTTTCATTAAAAAAAACAGTGTCATATTTAAATTCCTCACTTTCAAGTTGATAATTTAAGGTCGTAAACAAAACGTTTGGAGATTCAGAATTTCCAGCAAAATTTGCATAAGTATAACCATCACTTTTAGTTGTGTATCCTGAAAGTTTCCTTGATTCTTGATTGCTAATAAAAGTATTTCCAACTGATTTACCAGAAACAACTTGGGGTATTGAAAGATTCCCATACTCATCTTCAGTTTGAATATCAAACTCGTACGTTTGCTCGTCAAGGTTTTCAATTATAAAAGAAAAAATGTCATTTAGCTCTTCATCAATCTGAAATGATTCTTTTCTATCATCAAATTCTACATATACTTTTTTTGAGTTTCCTAAAAACGTAGTCTGTCCATCAATCTGAGCCCTGTAGTATCCAGGTCTAACCTGTATAGAATCTAATTTTCCAGAGTAAACAATCTCACCATCTAGATAACGTTCGTGAATTGAATCCATTTCTGTACATGAATGAATACTCAATATGCTAAGAGTCAATAAAAGAAATTTATTTTTCATTTTTAGTCAATTACCCCACCCCAAAACGATAACTCTCCTATTACTGTTACCATTTGATTATTCCACGACTCAATATTTATAAATCTAATATATCTTATCTCCTTAGTCTGAGATTCAAATGAGAAGACAAAATCCTCTCCGTTGTCTTGAAATAGATAATCCTCTTCTGTATTTGATCCTGGTGGTAGACCTGAAGGCTTGAATGATTCAAATTTTCCTAATAATGTCCAACCATAGCCAGGATTATTTGGATCATAAATTGGCAAGTTATCTAAAGTTTCTCTCCCATAAATTTCAAAAATTTTAGGGTTTCCATGTTTGTATAGTTCACTGCCACCCCTTTGATATAATTTAAACCTGTTGAGTTTGACTCTTTGCCCGAAATCAAGAGTTAACTGGTGTGGTAGTGATAAAAAGTTGGTATGTCCACAATTCCATTGATTACTCCATGATCCATCCCAAATTTGATTTGCAGAAAATCCATATTCACTAAAACTTTCATCTCCAGGCATTGATACAACTGACCAAAATGATTTGTCAATAAAAGTGTCCTCTAGTGGTGTAATTTCAAAACTCTTTGTTTCGGTCTGATTTCCCCATTGGTCTTCTACATAGATTACAAATGTTGTGGCAACTGTGTCATAGCCTCTAAAACTATAAGAACTCTTTTTTTGACTGGTGTAGAATGATTCCTTAAATTCAAGTTCGCCAGAATTGTTTAAAACAGACATGTTTAATGAAACGTTTGCACCCGAGGGATTTTCATATGAAATATTAATTCCTCCAAAGTCTTGCCTACCATCTATTGATCTTAAAATATCATGTATTGGAGCCTCGAGAGGAGAAATTTCAATGATTTCAATTTCAGATTGATTGCTCCCTAAATCAAATGCGGAAACCTCGACATCAAAAGTCCCAATTTTACCAAAGCCATTGATATTTAAGCTATCAATGTATGCTGAAACAATCACTTGTTTATTTTCACCTTTTTCATTTTTATACTTACCACTGATATAAAGTAAATCTTCATCAGATGGTGGAGTAAATTTTATGATGGCACCCCCAGGAACATTTTCAATTGAAGTTATGGAAACTTTTCCTGGTGGATTATTATCAGATCCAAATGCTTGGTGGGATTCTTCTGAACATCCTGATGTTAATATTATCAACAAATAAAATATTTTTTTCATAATCACTATTTTACCAGCCAGGATTCTGGACTAAGTTTGAATTTCTTAAAAGTTCATTTTGACTAATTGGCCATAAATAATCTCTTTTCAAATACTTTCTGCTAAATATATTTTTAACTTCATAAAAGCTTTCAACATCCGATTTAAAAATGTTCCAACCTTTTATTGGCCTATTAAAATAATCATCTGCTAATTTCCACCTTTTAATGTCCCAATATCTGTGACCCTCTAATGCCAATTCGATCATTCTTTCTTGTTGGATTATGCTTCTCATACCATTTTTTGTTAGTGGTTTGTTAGGGTTATTTGAAAATGAACTCCAAGTTGAAACTAAATCACTATCA
>CAJWAY010000112.1 GCA_913020685.1 uncultured Flavobacteriaceae bacterium | reverse complement strand
GTTTCCTTGAAAATCAGGAATTAAAGTTTCTAAAGTGGTATTGGGATTCAATCGACGAACAGCTTTGATGGTCTCGTTCCAGATGATGGAACCCATATCTTTGAGATCATCCCGATCTACAGATGTTATCACAGCATGTTTAATTTTCATTATTTTGATAGACTGTGCAACTTTTTCGGGCTCCTCCCAGTCTACATTTCCAGGTCTTCCGGTTTTGACTCCACAAAATCCACAGGAACGGGTGCAGATATTTCCCAATATCATAAAAGTGGCGGTACCCTCAGCCCAGCATTCCCCCATATTGGGACAACTGCCTGAAGTGCAGATAGTATTGAGTTTATACTTATTCACCAAACCTCTAAGTTCGGTGTATTTTCTTCCTGTAGGGAGTTTTACTCTAATCCATTTTGGTTTCTCAACACGTTTATTTTCTCTCTCTGCTATTTCCAAAACTTTTTTTTATTCAAAGATACAAACTAAATTCATAGACTCAAAAGGTAAACCCCTGTGAAACCAGTCAGGAAAATGATACCTAAAACACTGAGAATTTTGATTTTTTGAGAAGGACGATCTGTAATGGGCATATGTTTGCTGGTGACCAAATGATAATTTAGGATGGCGTAAAAAGGTGCCGTGATAAATGATAAAACAGTAGCAATTTGAACCAAAAGTCCCATTTCGGAACGTAAAAAAAGAAATATCAAGCAAGTGCCCAGAGCCAAAAAAGTGATAAAAAATATGTAATAATCTTTATTTTTTTGTTTTAAAAGCAATTGAATGGTCTTAGACATAACCCTTGGCGATGCATCAAGAGTAGTTATGGTGGTGCTGATCATGGTGGTCAAGGCTGCGATTGCAATAATTCCATACCATGCTTCACCTAAGTTCGAAGTATATAGCTCTATTAATTGTCCTGCAAATTCGTTACCCTTATCGGAGAACTCAATGCCAGAATCGAACATTACCATTGCCCCTAAGCCCAGAAAACAAATCCCTAAAATGACAGTAGTCAAGTAACCTACATTAAAATCGAAAATCCCCTCTTTAAGTGACAGTTTATTTTTTAAGCCATTCTTTTTTTCTAAAACCCATATGGAATGCCAAATGGATATGTCCATGGGTGCGGGCATCCAACCCATAAAAGCAATCACAAACAAGAAACCTGCTCCCTCGGGAAATACTTGTGTAAATTCAAGCGAAGCGTTACCTTTTGTGGTGGCAATCATTAGAGCTAATACACTGCTTATGGCAAGGGCAAGTACAATTGCTTTGATGATTTTATCCAGGAGTTGATAACGACCGATCAAAAGTATTATGTAACAGATTACAGTAACACCTATACTCCAGGAAATGATATCAGTACTTGTGTTAAATAGATTGGATGCCAATCCTGCTGTGACAACGGTTACCGCAGTTTGTATGGTAAACATGGTGGCAATATTGAGGATAAAATAGAGCCACAAATAAATTTTCCCAAGTTTGTAATACCCATCCAGTAAACTTTCACCAGTGACCAATGCATATCGTGGGCCAAACTGAAAGAAGGGGTATTTGAAAAAGTTGACTAAGAGCAATGCCCACAACAACCCCCAACCAAAATCAGCCCCGGCTCGGGTCGATTGTACCAAATGGGAAACACCTATTGCTGCCCCTGCAAAAAGCAAGCCTGGACCTAATTTTTTTAACCTAGCCAGCATCTTCCTCTATTTTTTCACTCAATAAATTCTTTGCTCTTAATAACTTAACTTTAATTGTATTGATGGGTTGCCCCATCATTTTACTAATTTCTTTGTAGGTAAGTCCATCAAAAAATCTGAATTGTAAAATTTTTCGATAATCTTGTTTGAGAGACTTAATCTTATCCAGCAAAGATTCCAGACTTTCATTTGTGATCAAAATATCTTCGGGGGAGGGATGATCCTCTTTTGTGAAATCCTGAAGATTATTTGAGTAGGAGAGTGTTTTGAGGCTTATTTTATTATTATTTTTTCTCAACAAATCATTGTATATGTTTTTAGAGATGGTTAAGAGCCATGTTTTGAAAGTGAATTGATCTTTGAAAGTAGAGATACGATCAAAGGCTCTTGCGAATGTGATAATCGAAATTTCTTCTGCTAAATCCTTATTTCCTGTTTTTTTTAATTGAAAATTATACAAGTAATTCCAATAAGAGTTGAAAAGTTCATTAAAAGCTTTTTGATCCTGAGCTTGTGCTTTTTCAATAACAAGTTTAAGATTCTTCATCTACTGATTGAAGAAAAGGTATTAGTTGTTTTGTGGATTTGTTCTACAATTCTGTTCAGAAGGCAATTTCCCGCAATAGCTACAAGTCTCGTTATTTTTATTGAGAAAAGGACTTTGACTGGCACAAGTACCTGAAAATTCACCTCCTTTTTTTGCCCAAATTTTAACTGCAATTCCAGCAAAGGCAAGGGCTATTAAAGAGAAAGTGACAATAAATAGCTTCATAAATATTTATTAAAATTAACAAAAATAATTATCTCTCGGTTGGTTGGACTCAACTTATTAAATTGATTAGAATTAATGGGGAGTTGTATTTCTTCGACAACATTAAAATTTCATTAAATAAATTACAGTGTTGTGGTTTGATTTGATTCTTAAAGCTAGGGGATCATCCATAAATATTAGAAAAATAGTTGCTTTCCAATAAAATCTTAAAAAAATTATATCCAAAAAAGACTGTTACAGAAAACTTTAAGAATACCCCGGTTAAGAAACCGATCAATGACCCAGTAGCAGCTTTAATTGCAGCACGTTTGTCATTGGGGTCATAAATAAGTTCTCCAATAAAAGCTCCAGAAAAAGTTCCTAAGAAAATCCCTAAAGGGCCTACAAATATTAACCCAACCAATAAGCCCAGAGTGGCACCAATAATACCTGATTTTGTTCCCCCAAATTTTTTGGCTCCGATGATCGGTATAAAGTAATCTAAAATAAATACCCCAATGGCAACTGAAAATGTAATCGCTAAAAAGGTGAAATCTGATGAGAGAAAAGAAGTTTGATGTAAAATTAATAATGCCACCCAGGCAGTTATGGGGCCAGGTATTATTGGAACAAAACTTCCGATTAACCCAATTATAATTAATAAAATTCCAAAGCTTATTATTACAAAATCCATATTTGAATTTAAAGGTTTAATTCATTTTTATTCCTAAAATATGAAGGTTTAAATAATAAATAGTTCAAAAGTTTGTATTTTTAAGAAAACAATTGATATTATCATTATGGAAACAAAAAAAATTTTAATACAACTTTTGATTCCTATATTTGTTTTTCAGTTTACCTCCTGCGACATATTTGAGTCTACTACTATCTCTAGCAAGGAAATAAAAAAAGCATCAAGTTGGTCAAAAAAAGACCAAGCCCCCAGTTATCCAGAGTGTAACTCTCTTAACAAAAAAGAACAATTAGAGTGTTTTCAAAACATTGTTTCAGAGTTTTTGATGATATCAATCTCTGAAGCAAATTTGGTAGCTACTAATCCACTGGAGGAAAATATCATTCTAACTTTAAAAGTTGACAAAAAAGGAGTTTTCAGTTTG
>CAJWAY010000111.1 GCA_913020685.1 uncultured Flavobacteriaceae bacterium | reverse complement strand
AAAAACCAATGGAATGATTACCTCAGTAGAATTGAAATCAAAGGAAACACCAAGGACCAACAAATCCGATTTTATACTGACCTATGGCATGCATTACAAGGTCGAAGGATCATCAGTGATGTCAATGGAAAATACAGTGACATGACCGGAGATAAACAACGCATTGGCCAAATTCCCCTAGATCAAAACGGTAAGCCCAAATTCAACCACTATAATTCCGACTCTTTTTGGGGTGCACAATGGACCCTTAATACCCTATGGCATCTAGTATATCCTCGGATCAGTGAGGAATTTATTAATTCCATGTTGATGATGTACGATGATGGAGGTTTGATCCCTAGAGGCCCCTCGGGAGGAAATTATACCTATGTCATGACTGGAGCTTCCACTACTCCGTTTATTGTAAGTGCTTACATGAAAGGTATTAGAGGTTTTGAAATCGAAAAAGCATACGAAGGAATGCTTAAGAACGCATTACCTGGTGGGATAATGAGTAAAGTGGGTTACGAACACAATACCAATAAAGGGGGTGGAATAGAATATTATATCGACAGGGGCTATGTACCCTTTCCTCTCTATGATAAACAATATGGTTATCACCAATGTGGTCCCGGAGTAACTATGGAATATGCTTATCAAGACTGGGCTTTGGCCCAAATGGCAAAAGCTCTAAACAAAACGAGTGACCATAAAATGCTCCTTAAAAGAGCTTCCAATTACCGAAACATTTATGATTCATCTTCAGGGTGGATGCGGGCGAGGACACTAGATGGTAATTGGATCGAACCATTTGATCCCTTGGTGTACGAGAATGATTATAAAGATCCTTTAGGCTCTGGTTTCGTGGAAGCCACTGCTGCTGCTGCAACCTGGTTTGTCCCTCATGACTTGGCCGGACTTGCTGATCTTATGGGGGGAAAGGAAATTGCCGCAAGGCGATTAAATCAATCTTTTTTGATCTCAAAACAGCATGGGTTTGTTACCCATAACCACCGTGGGGATAGATATGTAGCCAGCTATCGCAGAAGAGCATTTATCAATTATGGAAATCAACCATCCATGCAAACTGGATATATTTTTAATTATTTTGGTCAACCTTGGCTCACACAAAAATGGATAAGAGAGGTGATTCAATACGTTTACAGTGATAATGACCCTCAACACGGATACAGCGGAGATGAGGATCAAGGCTTGATGGGGGCACTTTCAGTATTGATGAAAATAGGGCTTTTTGAGATGAAGGGTGGGGCAGACATAGACCCTTCTTATGACCTGTCCAGTCCCGTATTCGATAAGATAATTATTCATTTGGATCAAGATTATTACTCCGGAGACCACTTTACCATTAAGGTAAATGAAAACAGTGCCAAAAATAAGTATATTCAAAGTGTAAAACTCAATGGAACCACCCTCAATCAATCTTGGTTCCATCACAAGGATTTGGTCAAAGGTGGTACCTTGGAGTATGTTTTAGGGGAGGAGCCCAATTATGATTGGGCAACGGCTGAGGAATTACTTCCGACCAGTATGTCTGACTGATAAAATAAATTACGTGAAAAAAAAGGTTGGATTTGGGATCATAGGAACGGGGAATATTGCAAAATTTCATGCCGACTGTATTGAAAAAATACCCAATGCCATTCTTTTTGGGGTACTTAGCAAATCCCAAACCAGAGCCGATCAAGTGGCAAAGAATTACAAATGTCCTGTTTTTTGGGAAATGGAAAAATTACTCTCTAATCCAGAGATTGATGTCATTTGTGTTTGTAACGAAAGTGGTTTTCACGGAACTGCCATTTCCAAAATTGCAAAGGCAGGAAAACATATTCTTTGTGAAAAACCCTTGGAGACGACTGTGGAAAAAATCGAACAGATAGAATTGGTGGTAAAATCCCACGGAGTGCTGCTGGGTTGTGTATTTCAAAATCGTGAAAATCCGGAGTACAAAAAACTCAAAGCTTATGTTGAAACGGGCAGTTTAGGCAAAATTTTGTTATGCCAAACCAGCATTAACTGGTATCGTCCCCCGATTTATTACGAAGGTTCATGGCGAGGAACAAAGGCTTTGGATGGAGGCGCTGCCCTAATTAATCAAGGTATTCATACCATTGATTTGATGCTAAACCTGATGGGTGAGGTAAGTGTGATCAGTGGATTTATCGATACTTTGAATCACCGGATCGAAGGAGAAGATGTAGCAGTAGCTGCTCTAAGGTTCAAGAGTGGTGCGTTGGGAACGATCTCCGGAGGCACGGCATTATTTCCTGGTGAGCCCGAATCAATCACCATTTATGGCAGTTTAGGTAATATTGTTTTTAGGGGTGGAAAAATTGTTTCCTCTTCTGTAAAGACCATCGATCAAGAATTAAGCTTGTCTGATGATAATCCCGGTTCCGGTGCTTCGGATCCAATGGCCATTACCAATCAATTTCATATCGCTACCATCCAGGATATGATAGATGCGATAAGCAACAACCAAAATCCTAAGGTGAATATTGACGAAGCCAAAAAGTCCGTGGCTCTGATCAATGCCATTTATCAATCTGCGGGAAATAAAATAGAACTAAAAATATAAATCAAGGAATGAGAAATTTTCATTACATATCTGCTTTCATTATCGTATTCATTTGCTCAATGCTGGTGGCTTGTCAAACGCAACAAATACAAACATCAAAACCCAATGTTATTTTGATCATGGCTGATGACATTGGTTTTGAGTGTTTGAGCATAAATGGGAGCACCTCATACAAAACTCCGGTTTTGGATTCATTGGCTCTTAACGGTATTAATTTTACCAATGCGATATCACAACCTTTATGCACACCCTCCAGAGTCAAGATCATGACGGGAAAGTATAATTTCAGGAACTACGATTATTTTACATACCTCAACCCCAAAGAAAAAACCTTTGGGAACCTATTTAAAGAAAATGGGTACAAAACTGCTGTCGTGGGCAAATGGCAACTCAATGGTATCGAACATCGATTGGAAGGATACGATGACAACACCAGACCTTATCACTTTGGTTTTGACGAATACAGTTTATGGCAATTGACTAAAGTTAAAAAATTTGGAGAACGTTTTGCCAATCCTTTGATAGAGCAAAACGGAATAGTTTTACCCAGGGATGAAAATGCCTATGGGCCTGATATTGTTTCCGATTATGCTGTCGATTTTATTAAAAGGAACAAAAGTCAAGCATTTTTTATTTATTATCCCATGCTCTTGGTACACAGTCCATTCGTACCTACTCCGGATTCACCCGAATGGCAATCGCTTGATACACGATCAAAACAAGACAATCGTTTTTTTATCGATATGGTTTCCTACATGGACAAAATCGTAGGTAAAATAGTTAATACTCTTAAGGAAGAAGGAATAGCAGACAACACCCTGATCATTTTTGTTGGAGATAATGGCACTAAAAACACACTGGTTTCTCAAACCAAAAAAGGTCCGGTCAGAGGTGCCAAGGGAAATACCATAACACACGGTAATCACGTTCCCATGGTTGCCTATTGGCCCAATCAAATTAAAAACTCCAAAAGCCATGGCGGGTTAATTAACTTTAGTGATTTCTATGCTACTTTCTGTGAAATATTAGGGGTTAATCAT
>CAJWAY010000110.1 GCA_913020685.1 uncultured Flavobacteriaceae bacterium | reverse complement strand
TGAAAACAGAAATGCGTAGATAGTTGATATACATAATACAATATTTAATACAATTGGAATACTTGCTGAAATGGCAAATTTATTATGCAAGTTTAAAATTGTAGAGTATATCGATGTTAAAGTGATTAATAAAATAAATGGAAAAATTATTCTTGCCACAAAAACAAGTTCCACAAATTTTTCTTCTATTTGAACAAATCCGGGAGCTAAAAGTTGAATAAAAAATGGCATGAACATTTCTATAATCACAACAAGAAAGATTATAATTACAGAGAAACAAATAATTATGTTGCCTGAAAAATTTTGAGTTTCATGAATATTTTTGTTGGCTCTTATTTTCGAATATATTGGAACAAAGGCTGTATTAAGGGCTCCTTCTGAAAAAATTCTTCTAAAGGTGTTTGGAAATCTAAAAGCAACAAAAAAAATATCAGCATAAATTCCAGTACCAAGAAAATTAGCTATTAATATATCCCTCAGATATCCGAAAATTCTGCTTAAGAATGTAAAAAAAGAATATATGGACGATGATTTTAAGACATTCATATAATTGTTGTTTAATACATTAATTTGATTTAAAAAATGTCAAAATTAAGAACACTATTCATTATATACTGTTTAAATTTATAAAGCAGATTAAAACCAAAAAATGTAGTTAGACATAGTTTTATGGGAAAAAAAGACAGAGAAGAACACTTTAGTGAAAAAGAAGCTTTAGTATTTCATGCTCAGGGTAAACCTGGAAAAATAGAAATTAAAGCAACAAAGCCACTTGAAACTCAAAGAGATTTATCGCTAGCATATTCACCTGGCGTTGCTGCACCAGTTAATGCCATAGCAGACGATATTAGCAGTGTTTACGATTATACAAGTAAAGGAAATATTGTAGCAGTTGTTTCAAACGGAACAGCAATACTTGGCCTTGGAAACCTAGGTGCCCATGCATCTAAGCCAGTGATGGAAGGTAAATCAGTTCTTTTCAAAAGATTTTCTGATATTGACTCCATAGATCTAGAGGTTGATACAGAGGATCCTGATAAATTCATAAATGCTATTAAATATCTAGGACCTTCATTTGGGGGTATAAATTTGGAAGATATAAAAGCACCCGAGTGTTTTATAATAGAAGATACGTTGAAAGAAGAAATGGATATTCCAATCTTTCACGATGACCAACATGGTACAGCAATTATATCAACGGCAGCTCTATTAAACGCTTTAGACCTTACTGGGAAAAATTTAAAAGATAGTAAAATAGTTGTAAATGGTGCAGGCGCAGCAGGTATTGCCTGTTTAGAACTTTTGAAAGCTATGGGCTTACCAAATGAGAATGCAATTTTGTGTGATACAAAGGGAACTATTCGCATAGATAGAAAAGAGAATATGAATCAATGGAAATCAGCCCATGCAATAAAAACTGACAAAAAAAATCTGGAGGAAGCCCTTGAAGGAGCTGATATTTTTTTTGGATTATCAATCGGCAACATAGTTACAGAAAAAATGGTTAAATCTATGGCCGAGAAGCCAATTATATTTGCTATGGCAAATCCTGAACCTGAAATCTTGCCAGAACTTGTTAAAGAATGTAGGCCTGATGCTATTACTGCAACCGGCAGATCTGATTATCCAAATCAAGTTAATAATGTTCTTGGTTTTCCCTATATTTTTAGAGGTGCGCTAGACGTGAGAGCTACAACTATTAATCTAGAAATGAAAATTGCAGCAGCTAGAGCAATCGCAGATCTCGCTAAAGAAGATGTGCCTGATGAAGTTGCTAATGCTTATCCGGGCCAAAGGCCACAATACGGACCGGATTATATTATCCCATCTCCTTTCGATCCAAGACTTATAAGTAGAGTTCCACCTGCTGTAGCAAAGGCAGCAATGGAAACAGGTGTTGCAAGAAAAGCTATTGTTGATATGGATCAGTACACGAGTGAGTTATCAGCTAGACTGAATCCATCTGCTGGACTGCTACAAAAAATATTTCAAGACGTAAAAGAAAATCCAAAGAGAGTAATTTTCACTGAAGGTGAAGAAGAAGACATGATCAGAGCTGCCGCTATATTTCTAAATAATGGAATGGGTAAACCAATTTTAATTGGCCGAGAAGAAATCATTAAAGAAAAAATGTCAGAGATAGGTTTAGATTTCTATAGTCAGATGGAAATTCAAAGTACAAGAAATAAGGAAGCGCATGACCGATATGCCGATCATATTTACAATAGGCTTCAAAGAAAAGGATTTTTGAAAAAAGATTGTTTGGATCTTTTAACAAGAGAGAGAAATGTGTTTGCAGCATGCATGGTATCTTTAGGTGAAGCAGATGCTATGGTTTGCGGATTAACAAGAAGCTATGCTGCGTCACTTGAAAGCATTGAATACGTTCTTGATCCTATACCCAATAAAACAATATTAGGTATGACCGTGATGTTGTGCAATGGACGAACAATTTTTGTAGCTGACTCTAATGTACATGATATGCCTAATGCGTCACAACTCGCCAACATTACTCAAGAAAGTGCAGAGGTAGTGAAAGATATTTTTGGCATAGAGCCTAGAGCGGCATTAGTATCATATTCTAATTTTG
This sequence comes from uncultured Flavobacteriaceae bacterium, assembly GCA_913020685.1. Lineage (GTDB taxonomy): Bacteria > Bacteroidota > Bacteroidia > Flavobacteriales > Flavobacteriaceae > UBA8316. Next base: position 1,084 of record CAJWAY010000110.1, on the reverse strand, counting down.
GTAAGCCTTTTACCGAAAGGTCAGTTTATATAAGAGACGCAATCAAAATACTTAATGAAAGAAATTTAGATTTTGAATATGACGGTGAAATGGGTGCAAATACTGCGCTCAATGAAAACTTAATGAAATTATATCCATTTTGCAAACTTTCTGGACCTGCAAATCTTTTAGTAATGCCAGCTATTCACAGTGCAAGCATATCTACAAAAATGCTTCAAGAATTGGGTGGCGGCAACCTTGTTGGTCCTTATCTAGTTGGATTTAAAGAAAGTATTCAAATAGCTCCACTTGGTGCAAATGTTTCTGATATTGTTAACTTAGCAGCTCTTGCAGCATTTAAAAATTGATCAAGTCAATTTGGATTAAATTTTATCCCAAATAATTTTTGCGACATCGATCTTACTTATTTTTTTGATTTCCTGAATACAGGTTGGAGATGTAACATTGATTTCGGTTAAATAATTGCCAATGACATCTATGCCTACAAAAAATAACTTATTTTTCTGTAATGTTTTTTTGATCTTGTTGCATATATCAAGATCTCTTTTATTTAATTTGATGGACTCAACTTTCCCACCGACATGAATGTTTGATCTTATTTCATTTTTTTTGGGCACTCTGCGAACAGCCGCAACTGGTTCACCATCTATTAAAATAATTCTTTTATCTCCTTTTTTAATTTCAGGTAAAAATTTTTGAACGATAAAAGGTTCACTGTTTTTAGACATGAAGCCTTCTATTATTTGATTGAAATTTTTGTCGTTATCTTCAAGAAAAAAAATACCCTCGCCCCCATTTCCATAAATTGGCTTAATGACTGCTTTTCCATATTTTTTCATAAACTTTTTTATTTCGTCAAATGAACGAGTAATGATCGTTGGAGGAATAAGCTTAGAAAATTTTAGCATTAAAATTTTTTCTGGTGCATTTCTTATTCCTGCAGGGCTATTGATAAATCTTACTTTTGATGCAAGAAGCTCTAGGAGATACATCGAACTTATATATTCCATATTAAATGGCGGATCTTGTCTTATAAAAATAACATCAAATTTGGACAAATTTATTTCTTTAAACTTTGAGAGTT
>CAJWAY010000109.1 GCA_913020685.1 uncultured Flavobacteriaceae bacterium | reverse complement strand
AATTAACTTTAGTGATTTCTATGCTACTTTCTGTGAAATATTAGGGGTTAATCATAAAACCGATGGAGTAAGCATGATGGGAATCTTAAATGGAAAAAATCCTCTTGATCGAGAAACTATAACCACCTATTATGATCCCATGTGGTCTCCCAATGTTACTCGCTTTAGGAATGTTTTTTCTCAAAACACGAGATATAAACTGTACAAGGATGGAAAATTTTTCGATATGGAAAATGACATCCTAGAAACCCGCCCTTTAGAGGACAAGAATTTGAATGAAGATCAAAAAATCATAAAAGCAAAATTGGCATCTGAGCTGGCAAACTTTCCATCGCTTCCAGAAAGCTCCTTTGTGAGAGGTAAAAATAATTAGGGTGAAAATAGTTGGATTTTTTTTTTCTTTTTTTATGCTGGGAATTTTATTCTGTGATCGACTACTTACAAAAGCGGAACAAAACCCCAATATTATTTTTATTTCTATTGATGATCTCAATGATTGGGTAGGATTTTTGGGTCATCCACAAGCCATTACCCCTCATATGGATCAATTGGCTGCAAGGGGCTATTCCTTTATGAATGCTCATTGCCCTGCTCCCGTTTGTGGCCCCTCCAGAACGGCAATTCTTACTGGCATACAACCTGTCACCTCGGGTATTTACGATAATGATATTAAATTCAGCAGGGATTTACCAGAAGTAATTTCTTTACCAGAGCATTTTAGAAAAAATAATTATAAAGTTTTTGGAGTGGGTAAATTATTCCACGGAGGAACCTCTAATGTTCCAAAAACCGCCTTTGATGAATATGGAGGAAAAAGAGGGTCAGCAGCACCTTTTACTTCTTCTGATTTGCAGAACAGTAAACAAAACCCTTTTCACATAGTAAATAAATTAGGTAAAACTTTTAAACTTCCACTTAATGGTATCCCCGCAGATCGCTATTGGAATAAAGCCCATACCTTTGATTGGGGTGCGGTTGATTTACCAGACAGTCTTTTTTCTGATTGGAAAAGTGTAGATTGGGCTATCGAAAAAATCGATCAAATCGGAGATGAACCTTTTTTATTAACCGTAGGATTTGAGCGCCCTCACCAACCCCTATTTAATCCTAAACGATTCCACGATCTATATCCATTAAAAAGTATTCGCTTACCTGATGTACCAAAGGAAGATTTGGAAGACCTACCCCATCGCGCAAAGCAATTAGCTTTATATCCTCAAACTTCAGGCCGACATGAGTCGGTAATAAAATTTGGGCAATGGGAAAACGCTGTAGCCTCTTACTTGGCTTCTGTTTCATTTGTGGATAACCTTATTGGAGATTTAGTCAAAGCATTGGATGATAGAAATTTAATTGAAAAAACTTGGATAGTACTATGGTCTGATCATGGCTGGCATCTTGGAGAAAAACAGCATTGGGGTAAAGCGACAGGTTGGTTCAGAAGTACAAGGGTTCCTTTTTTAATTGTTCCACCTCATGGTAATCCAAGATATAAAAAGTCTAAAAAAGTTAATTATATGGTCAACCTTCTGGATTTGGCACCGACTATGGCTGATATAGCTGGTATTCCCCACCAAAATCAGTGGGAGGGAAGGAGCCTGATGCCTATCCTGGACCAAAGCGTAGAGGACTGGGAAGAGTTTACGATCACCACCTTTTCGATTGGCTCCCATACCGTATCTACTCCAAAGTGGCAACTTATTTCATACTATGATGGTAGTTTTGAGTTATATGACTTAGCTAATGATTACCATCAATTTAAAAATATTGCAGACTCACCATCAAGCCTTAAAATAATTAATAAATTAAAAAAACACATCCCCGAGGAAAACAGTTGGAAATATTTTATTCGTTACCGAGACTATAAAATTTTAGTACCCGAAATCGGAAAGATTCAAGTTTTTGATCAAATGTTGGAGGGTAGGAATGCTGATGATATTGCCGAGGAAGTTCCAGATTTGGTGAAAAAGATTAAATTATATATAAATAATCATCAACCCCAACAAAAGAAATTTTCGATTCCTGTCCTATAATCCTCAACGCTAATGCAAAAACAACATATCAAATACAAGGCTTTTACAACTCTAATATTATTGTTCTTTTTTTCCGAATTCACTTTTGCTCAAGATAAGCCCAATATCATTTTTATCATGGCAGATGATTTGGGTTATGGAGAAGTAGGTGCATATGGACAGTTATTGATTCAAACGCCAAACATAGACCGTTTGAGTAGCAGAGGAATACAATTCAGTGATTATTACTCCGGTGCTGCGGTTTGCGCTCCAGCGCGCTCAGTTCTGATGACAGGTTTACATACAGGACACACACGTATTAGGGGCAACTTTGGAAAAGGAGGGGTGATAGGATTGGCCGGAAAAAAAGGCAGGGTTCCTTTAAGAGAAGAAGATTTGACCATAGCAGAGGTACTACAAAATAAAGGTTATCGTACTGGTATGGTTGGTAAGTGGGGTTTGGGTGAACCCAATACCACAGGTGAACCTAACAAAAAAGGTTTTGACTACTTCTATGGCTTTTACAACCAAAGAAGAGCTCATTCCTATTATCCTGAATACTTATGGGAAAATACCCATAAAGTGATGCTCTTTGGAAACGAAAAAGAGCAAAATCATCAATACACCCATTCTCTGTTTGCCGATAAGGCCATCAATTTCATTGACCGTAATCACCAAACCCCCTTTTTCCTCTACTTGCCGGTTTGTATTCCTCACAGCCGATATGAACTTCCCGACAATGGTATTTACACCCACAAAAAAGGCTGGACCAAATTTCAAAAAAAATATGCAGCTATGATTACCCGTCTTGACGAAACAGTAGGGAGGATTGTCAGTAGATTGGAGGCTTTGGGAATTGATGACAATACCTATATTTTTTTTACCTCTGACAACGGTCCAGCCGAAATCTTTGGGGAATGGGAAAAATTCAACAGTAATGGTGTTTTTAGGGGTATGAAACGCGATCCTTATGAGGGGGGAATCAGAGTACCTTTTGTCGTTTATCATCCGAAAAAAATAGCTGCCGGAACTACAAGCGATCAAGTAGGGTACTTTGCAGACTTCTTTCCTACGGTTATGGAGTTAATTGGAGAGCCAATTGAAAATAAATTTGACGGTAACAGCATTGCAGGAGTCATTCATGGAAATCGAAAGAGCATTGAAAGACAACCGCTTTACTGGGAGTTTTATGAAAAAAAGGGTTGGCGTGCGACCCGTTTTGGAAGATGGAAAGCCATTCAAAATAATATGCATCTGGGAGATCAGGGGCCGATCGAAGTCTATGACCTTTATCGTGATCCCGGAGAGGCTTTCGATCTTAGTCAGTCTCATCCACACCTAGTTGATCAGGCCAAAAAAATATTTGACACGGCCAGCCTCCCATCGGAACATTATTTTTGGAATTACCAACAAATAGGAGAAAATGAAGTATATGACAATTAATAACACAGCATGAAAAAAAAATATTTTTCCTATATCCTTATTTATCTATTCTTGGGATTTTCAATAATGGTTCGATCGCAAGATCATAACATAGACAAAGTGGCTGACCTCATTGACAATGTGATCAAATGGCAAAATCAGCAGACCGATCATGTGGAAAAATACACTCGCACCAATTGGCAATTTGCGTCATACTACATAGGGGTAATGAAAGCTTTCAAAGCCACTGGAAATAAAGATTATCAAAACTTTTTGTATC
>CAJWAY010000108.1 GCA_913020685.1 uncultured Flavobacteriaceae bacterium | reverse complement strand
TTTGCCAGGGGTTTCATGGACTAAGTAACCCTTATTTTAATTATTTACCACTAATCGGCTCCAAAGGTGAAATTCTCACCATAAAGTGCGAGCAACTTACTGAGGAGGTCATATTTAAAGGTACTATTTTTCTTTCACCTATGGGAAATAAGACGTTTTGGGTGGGAGCGACTTTTAATCCAAAGGACAAGACCACAAAAGTTTCGCATCAGGGAAAAGAGTGGCTACTTTCTAAGTTAAAACAATTTTTAAAACTTCCTTTCCAAATTCTTGAACACAAGGCTCAAATTAGAGCTACGGTTATCGACAGAAGGCCTTTGTTGGGCAGACACCCCAAATATGAAAATGTTTATATTTTAAATGGATTAGGAACCCGTGGAGTGCTTATGTCTCCTCTATTGTCTAACTGGCTCTTCGAATTCATAGAAAATAAAAAAAAACTACCCCCAGAAGCCGATATAAAACGTTTTGAAAAACAGTATTTTCGCAACTGAAAAAACAACTCATGCTTGATGTTCATAATTTGGGGGTTTCTTTTGGAGGGGAGGTGCTTTTTGAGAACCTATCCTTTAGAATTGGTCGAGGGGATCGCATTGGGCTGATTGGAAAAAACGGCGCTGGAAAAAGTACGCTTCTCAAATTATTAGCGGGAAAAAACAGTCCTTCAGTAGGAGGGATGTCTCTCGAAAAAAATGCCACCATTGGGTATTTACCGCAAGAATTAGAAGTAGAAAATCATCGAACGGTTTTGGAGGAAACCTTTCTAGCCTTTCCCGAAATTTTAAAAAATCAATCCCGTCAAGATGAAGTAAGTAAACTGCTCAATACCCGAACCGATTACGAAAGTGATGACTACCAAGAACTCATCCAAGAGTTGAGTGATTTGGGCAGTGCCTTTGAAGTCATAGGGGGTTATCAATACAAAGCACAATCTGAAAAAATATTGGCAGGACTAGGTTTCACTCCCAGTGATTTTGATCAACTAACAGCTACCTTTTCCGGAGGGTGGCGCATGCGTATCGAATTGGCAAAAATCCTCCTCAAATCTCACGACATTCTTTTGCTTGATGAGCCAACCAATCATTTGGATATTGACTCTATCGAGTGGTTGGAACAGTTTTTAATGAAATACAAAGGTTCGGTGGTATTGGTTTCTCACGACATTATGTTTTTGGATCAGGTAACGAATCGAACCATTGAGATTGTCAACAAAAGGCACTTTGATTTGAAAAAGCCCTATACCCTTTTTATGAGTTTGCGAGACGAGATGCGAAAACAACAGCAGGCCGCTCAGAAAAATCAGGAAAAGCAAATCCAACAAACCGAAAAACTCATCGAGCGTTTTAGGGCCAAAGCCACTAAAGCCAGCATGGCGCAATCACTCATAAAAAAATTGGATAAGGTGGAACGCATCGAAATTGATGCTGAAGAGACAGAAGCTATGAAACTCAAGTTTCCGGTTGCCCTCCAACCCGGAAAAATGATTTTTGAAACCAAAGGCCTTGCCAAGAGTTACGGTGATAAAATAGTATTAAACGATGTGGAACTCTACATTGAGAGGGGAACCAAACTGGCATTTGTAGGCCAAAATGGTCAAGGTAAATCTACGTTAGCCAAATTATTAGTGTCTGTCATCAAGGGGTCGGGCAATCTCAGGTTGGGGCACAATGTCAAAATTGGCTATTTTGCCCAAAACCAATCTGAAACTCTGGAGGCTTCCAAATCCGTTTTGGAGATTGTGCAGGATGCTGCCACATCAGAAAAAAGATCAAGGGTTAGAGATATGCTCGGAGCGTTTTTATTCAAAGGCGATGCAGTAGAAAAAAAAGTCAGTGTGCTCTCCGGCGGAGAACGCAATCGACTGGCACTTTGTAAATTGCTTTTACAACCTTTCAATGTTTTGGTCATGGATGAACCCACCAATCACTTGGATATTCAATCCAAAAAGATTTTAAAAGAGGCACTCATTCATTTTGAGGGAACCCTTTTGATGGTTTCTCACGACCGTGATTTCCTCTCCGGCCTTTGCCATCAAGTACTCGAATTTAAGGATGGCAAAACCAAACTGTATCTGGACGATGTCAATACCTATTTGGAAAACAAAAAATTGGATTCCCTAAAAGAGTTGGAAAAGACGGAACGTAAAAGTAATCAGGCAGAAACGGGAGATAATGATTACACCCTTCAGAAAAAGGAGAAATCACTAAAGAATAAACTCAGTAAGCTGGAAGATCAAATCGCCACTTTGGAGCGAGAAATTAAAGCCATTGATCTCGAACTGGAAATTAACTATGACCAGACCATCAGTACCCCCGATTTTTTTGACCACTACCAGGAAAAGAAAAAACGATTGTCCCAACACATGGAAAATTGGGAAGAACTCCTTGCGGCCATTGAATCCAAAGCAAAGAGCTGATGTTTGAACATTTCTTTCAATGTCCTTATTGCTGGGAGGAGATTTCCATGTTGTTAGACCCCTCATTGGGTCAAACAGAGTATGTAGAGGACTGCGAAATATGCTGCAACCCAATTAATGTAGTCTATGGTTTTGAAGATAAAAATTTGACCCATTTCGAAGCCCATAATCCAGAGGGCAATTTTTGATCTATAGAGTTTGTAAGTAGCGTTCGGCATCCAATGCAGCCATACAACCAGTCCCTGCTGCTGTCACGGCTTGTCTGTACTCTTTGTCTTGCACATCACCGGAAGCGAAAACCCCGGGGATATTGGTTTTGGTTGATTTACCCTTTGTGATCAGGTAACCTTCATCATCTATGTCCAGTTGACCTTGAAATATCTCTGTATTGGGTTGATGACCGATGGCAATAAATAGTCCAGTAATGTTGATTTCCTGCTTTTCACCGGTCTGGTTATTGAAAATTCTTAGTCCCTCCACAACTTGATCTCCCAATACTTCGTCGATTTCATGATTGAAGCGCAGATCTATATTGGGCGTATTGGTAACACGGTGCTGCATGGCTTTAGAAGCCCTCATTTTATCCTTTCTTACCAGCATGGTCACTTTGGAACAAATATTGGCCAAATAAGTAGCCTCTTCTGCGGCTGTATCTCCTCCACCAACAATGGCCACTTCCTGACCCTTGTAGAAAAAACCGTCACAGACAGCACAGGCAGAAACCCCTCCGCCGCGAAGTTTTTGTTCACTGGGTAAACCCAAATATTTGGCCGTAGCTCCCGTGCTGATGATAATGGTCTGTGCATGTATTTCTTTACCATCCTCTACAAAGGCTTTGTGAACGCCTCCCACCTCTTTGGAAAATTCTACTTTACTAATATGACCAATACGTACCTCAGTGCCAAAACGCTCGGCTTGTTTTTGCAACTCCACCATCATGGTTGGACCATCTACTCCATCGGGATAACCAGGAAAGTTATCTACTTCTGTGGTGGTGGTCAACTGACCTCCAGGTTCCATTCCGGAATATAACAAAGGTTTGAGGTCTGCTCGAGCAGCATAAATTGCAGCTGTATATCCCGCAGGGCCACTGCCAATGATCAATGTTTTTACTTTCTCCATAACACCACAAAAATAAATCCAAAATTGGGGATTAAAAAAATTAGTTAATATCTAATGATAAGTCAAACACAATTATTTTAATATTTTTTTTGTTCATTTGAAAAATGCTAATTATTAAGTTACGTTTTTTTCAAAACAAGAGACATGATATCTACTAACAAGATCGGTCTTTTTCTCGGACCATTACTTTTTACATTGACCTTGATGTTTTTTAACCCCATCGGATTAAACGACCCTTCTAAAGCAGTTTTAGCTTCAACCCTTTGGATTGCCATTTGGTGGATTAC
>CAJWAY010000107.1 GCA_913020685.1 uncultured Flavobacteriaceae bacterium | reverse complement strand
TCGTATCTGTTGATGGAGTTGACGCCTATGAAATCAAATGGTCGGACAACAAAACCTTTTTTTATGCTGTGGAGGGTTTTCTAAAACTCCAAACCGAAGAAACCATGGAAATGCAGGGGCAAATCCAATCTTCCACGACCTCCTTTAGTGATTATAAGGCCGTAGAGGGAATCCGTTTCCCACACCTGGTCCGGCGAGATATGGGCCCGCAAAAAATAGATTTTCAGGTGAAATCCATTATCCTTAACGAACCCATGCCCGACAGTTTATTTGAATAAAATACCGTCTGTAGAAAACACTTTATTCAATTTATAAGAAGTCATTGGTAAACTCAAATCATCAGCCAGTAAAACCACGGAACGATTTACCCACACTCGTTAAAAATCTCATACATAGATCATAAAACATCTTGATCGAATTTTATTCAATAACTTATTCAATAAAAATCATTAAATAAATAATGATAAAAGCTATTAAAACAAGTTTTAAATATACGTTCTCCAACAAAACCCAAACCATACTCATCATCTTAAGATTTAACATTATCTTTGACCTATGAAAAAAATACAACTCTTTTCGTTATTGATCGGACTGTTTGTTATTACCGGCTGTAAAAATAACCAAGCCCCAAAAAGCGTTTCATTAGAAAAAACTGCGGTAAAGACCATCGAGGCAGCCTTCCAAAAAGCTCAGCCCATGGTCATGAACATAGAAGGAATGGTTTGTGCTGTAGGTTGTGCGGCACTGATTGAAAAAAACCTCAACCAAACTGCAGGGATCAAAAAAGCCAAAGTAGATTTTGAGACCAAAAAAGCCACTTTAATATTCGATGCCGAAGTCTTATCCACCAATGAAGTGACTCAAGTTGTGCTCAACACAGGAAAGGCCTATAAGGTCAAAGATTTTCAATTGTTGGATTAATCCCTCCAACGTAAGGTTTCCATCAGGTGCATTACATCTCGCTCCACGTATTTGGCCGCGGGCATGATGGAATCGTAATTGGGCAGTGAATAAAAATAGAGTGATCCCACCAGAAAGTGTTCCGTAGAGTCTGTCAGAAAAAACTGCAACTGAGAGGCAGCATTTCCCACCACAGTAAAAAGGGTACCATAAACACTTTTTTCAGGTGCCATAAAGACTCTCTCTGGTATTTCATCTGCTTTGATCATGTGCTTTAGTGGAAGCTGGTAGGCATCATTCAACAAAGAATCTATATTGTTTTCTACCCCTTTATATGACAAATACAAAGTGGCTTTCATTTTGGGATAATACAAATTAGGAGCAGTTTTATCGATTCTTTTCAGTTTCACCCAGTTGTTGTATTCAAAATTGAAAGGATAAGTGTCGGGTAGCTGCTTATATTCTGGTTTTGGGTATTGGAGGCGCAATTGCGCCTTTGGTTTGGGTTGTTGAACTCTTTCGCATGCCACCATCAAAGCCGTCGAAATCATAAAAAACATCCCAGCCCGTTTTGCTACTCTCATGCAGATGGAGGTAAAATGATCTTGATTCTTTTTATCCTTTTTCGATCAACGGATTCTATAACAAACTGATATCCTTCAAATTTTATTACCTGCCCAACCTTTGGAAAAGCCTGAGCAATCTCAAGAACAAAACCTGCTATTGATTCTGATTCTCCCTTAGATCTTTCAAAAATTCCCTCTTCCTCTAGATCAATTACCTTATAAAAATCCTTTAGATTGATCTTCGCATCAAAAATAAAAGTGAAATCGTCCAACTTGGAATAGATCAATTCATCATCGTCAAACTCATCGCTGATGTCTCCAACAATTTCTTCAATTACATCCTCTAAGGTAATAACCCCCGATGTGCCTCCATATTCGTCAACCACTAATGCCTGGTGAATTTTTTTCTGTTGAAATTCCTTTAGAAGATCATCCAGTTTTTTGTTTTCGGGGACATAAAAAACTGGTTTTAAGAGCTTTTCCCATTTAAAGTTGGATTGATCGATGTGTGGCAATAAATCTTTAGTGTATAAAATTCCAACTACACTATCTAAATTATCAGCGTAAACTGGTACCCTAGAAAATCCATTTTCTAAAATGAGTGGAACGATAGTTTCCATATCCATATCCACTGATAGGGCAAAGATATCAATGCGAGGGCACATTACTTGTTTGGTCTCTATATTCCCAAAGTTTACGATACCCTGCAAAATTTTGTGCTCCTCCTTCGTGGTCTCCTCCTCACTTGTCAACTCTAAGGCCTGTGACAATTTATCAATTGAAAATTCACTATTCTTTTGGCCCAATCGCGACTCCATAAACCGGGTGATTCTACTCAGGGGGATAGTGAGAAAAAATAAAAAATAACGATCGATAATATATACAGGGAAAGCAATAGCTTGGGAAAAAATCATAGCATTTCTGTTGGCATAGACCTTGGGTAGAATTTCTCCAAAGAATAGGATTAAGAAAGTTATGACTCCTATTTCAATCAAAAGGACAATCAATGGATTTTCGATCTGATTGAAGAGATCCTGTCCAAATGAAGCAAATAGCAATACTATTGCAATATTTATGAAGTTGTTAGTGATCAGTATGGTAGCCAAAAGACGTTTGGGGTTTTGGAGCATTTTTTGGATGATATGCATTTGGCGCGATTTTTTCTCAGATTTGGAATCCAATTGCTCTTTAGTCAAAGAGAAAAAAGCCACTTCAGAGCCAGAAATTAACCCTGAAGTGATTAAGAGTAACACAAGTAAAATAACCTGTAATGATAAAAAACCTTCAACATCTAGGGAAAAGATTGATAAACTCAAAGGGTCAGAGTGCAATTAACTTATACTTTGATTAAAATGGAAGATCGCTTTCCGGGGGATTGTCTTCCATAGCTGGCGGTGACGATGTATGGGCATCTGATTCGCTTTCCTCACTTTTTTTCGTGGTCAAAAAAGTAAATTCATCCACATTGATTTCAGTGGTGTAACGATCATTTTGATCTGTATCTTGCCACTTTCTTGTTTTAATTCTTCCCTCAATGTATATTTTATCGCCTTTATTAAGATATTTCTCACAAATCTCTGCGGCTTTATTCCTAACCACAATATTGTGCCAATCGGTGTTGGTCACTTTTTCTCCTGAAGTTTTGTTAGTATAAACTTCATTAGTTGCAAGTGGAAATCTTCCTATGCAACCTCCGCCATCGAAATAATGCATTTTAACATCATCTCCCAGGTGGCCAATCAACATAACTTTATTCAATGTACCATTCATGAAAAAAGGTTTTCGGGTTGCATACTCAAATGTAATGAATCACAATCAGTTGATAAAAAATTTATCTCTAAAATTTTGAAGTGCTTTGGGCATGGGGTAGTGATATGTCTGGCTGCTTTTAATCTCTAAATTAGTACTTTCAGTGAGATTAACAATCCAAAAATTTATTTCTAGATGTTGATGGGTAAGCTTTTGTAATACAGGTTCATGATTCCATTTATTAATCACAAAATCGGATGTAATCTGGAGGTCCGCCAAAAGTGATTCGAGCTGAAACTTTTGAAAATGCTTTTGCTTTGTGAAAGTTTCTATCAATGGGAATTGATATAAATTTTGCCAAATTCCCTTTCCTTCTCTTTTCTGTAAAAGAGTGCTTTTATCTTTATCTATTAACACAAAAAAATGAAGATAGCGGCTTTTGACTTTTACTTTTTTGACTTTAACAGGAAAGAAGCTCACCTTTGCGTGTTGGAAGGCTATACATTGGTTTTTAAAAATGCAATCCTGGCAAATGGGTTTTTTTGGAGTGCACTGAAGTGCCCCAAATTCCATTATGGCTTGATTGAAGTCACCAGGAGCGGCTCCTTTCATCAAATTCTGGGCTTTTTGTTTATAAA
>CAJWAY010000106.1 GCA_913020685.1 uncultured Flavobacteriaceae bacterium | reverse complement strand
AGCTAGAAGACCATTTCATTTCCTGGATTAACCAAAACCATTTTTACAACACTTTGGTCGACAGAATCGTTCCTGGTTTTCCCAAAAAAGATCTGGATTTTTACAAGAAGGAGCTGTCCTTCGACGATCAATTAATTGTCACCTGTGAACCTTTTTTCCTCTGGGTCATTGAGGGAAATCCAGAACTACTCAAAATTTTTCCTGTAGATCAATTAAAAGAAATAGACGTTAAAGTTGTTCCCGACTTAGACATCTTCAGAACTCGAAAAGTAAGAATACTCAATGGCAGTCACACCACAATGGTCCCCGTTGGGCTCCTCCACGGCACTAAGACCGTATCTGATATCTTAAAAAATGATTTCCTGAAAACTTTCCTTTCTCAAACTCTCTTTGATGAAATCATCCCTAGTGTTGATTTGGACAAACAACAATTAAATGATTACGCCTATTCAGTATTAGAACGTTTTTCAAACCCTTTCATAATCCATCAATTAGAATCTATCTCACTAAATTCCATATCAAAATTTAAGGTCAGGGTTTTACCCAGTTTAATCTCTTACATAAGAAAACAAGGAGAAGTTCCAAATAATTTAACTTTTTCGATGGCTGCGCTGATCTACTTCTACGGAAAAGAAGTTTCAAAACATACCTACCCTCTGAAAGATGACCCCGAAGTGATTGCATTTTTTAATAAAATTTGGAGTGAAAATAATATTGAAAAAGTTGTTCTTGAAACCCTTTCCAATACTGATCTGTGGGATAAAAACCTTGCCGAAATATCCCCTCTGAAGTATCTACTCACTAAAGCCCTTAATGCCTTGGCCACCCACGATAAAATAAATGAAGCCTATCAATTTTTCAAATCAGTTAGTCATGAGTAGAGCCATCAAAATTAATCCACAAGACAACATGATTGTTGCCCTTGAAAATCTTAAAAAGGGTGAAGTAATTAAAATTGAAGAAAAGCAAATAATATTGGCGGAAGACATTCAACCTAAACATAAATTCACCCAAGAATCCTTAAAAAAAGGAGACCTGCTTTTCATGTACGGTGTCAAAGTTGGAATAGCCAATCAAGAAATTCCAATGGGGGCGGCACTGACCACAGAAAATATGGACAATACTTTCAATAATGACATTAGCTTTGATAATATTCGAAAAAATCCAGTCATAAACCAATCCAAAAATGAAAGATATTTTATGGGTTACCCAAGAAAAGATGGTTCGGCAGGCACCCAAAATATTTGGTTATTCTTTCCTTTAGTTTTTTGCGAAAACAGAAATATAGAGCTGCTCAAAACAATTTTTGAACGAGAATTCTATCCAGATGAATTATCCGAACACCAAAATTTTCTGAGAACTCTGATTCAAGGAAAAAAAGAAACCATCCGAGTACCTAAAACTATTAATCCCTTCCCTAATGTTGAAGTAAGATTCATTACACACAATGCAGGTTGCGGAGGAACTAGATCCGATTCCACAATGTTGGGAAAGCTATTAGCTGGATACGTCAATAATCCTAACGTAGTAGGGGCATCGGTATTAAGTTTGGGTTGTCAAAACTTACAAGCTGAAGTTTTCCTAAAAGAACTAAAAAAAATGAACAAAAGCTTTGACAAACCTTTGCTGATATTTGACCAACAAGAAGAAGGAAAAGGCGAAAACTTAATTCAAAAAATAATTCAAGATTCTCTGGTTGAAATCAAAAAAGCAAATGATATTCAAAGGGAAAAAATACCCCTTTCTAGGCTTACTATTGGGTTGGAATGCGGTGGGTCCGACGGCTTTTCTGGTATCTCTGCAAATCCTACTCTAGGGGCATCAATGGACAAACTTATAGCCTTGGGAGGTAGTGCCATACTCTCAGAATTCCCTGAGCTTAGAGGGGTTGAACAAGAACTTGTTGACCGCTGTGTAGATATAAAAAAAGCAAAAAAATTCATTGACCTTATGAGGTCTTATGAAAGTAAGGTCATTTCTTCAGGAACAGATTTTAGTTCCAACCCATCTCCCGGAAACATCAAAGACGGGCTCATCACCGATGCGATGAAGTCTGCTGGTGCAGCAAAAAAAGGGGGCAGTTCAACAATTGTCGATGTGCTGGATTACGGAGAATTCATAAGTGAAAAAGGTTTGAACTTACTCTGTACCCCTGGAAATGACGTAGAGAGCACAACTGCAATGGCAGGCTCGGGAGCTAACCTGATTATTTTCACCACTGGACTTGGAACACCCACTGGAAACCCTATTACACCCGTTATCAAAGTTTCTTCTAATTCAACTGTATATCATAAAATGAAAGACATCATTGATTTCGATACTGGTTCAATTATTGAAGGAACCCAATCAATAGAGGAATTATCAGAGAATTTACTAGAGTTCATCATTGAAGTGGCTAGTGGAAAAAATATAACCAAAGCATCCATAAATAGACAATTTGACTTTCTGCCATGGAAGCGAGATATCTCTCTTTAAACTAGATATTGTGATTTGAATTATCGAAAAACTTGACTATTTTTATACTTAAAATTAAGAAATGCATAAAAAAGAATTAAAATCTCGTAGGAACTTCATCAAAAAATCTGGAATGATTGGAACTGGTGTCTTTATTGTTCCTCGTCACGTTTTGGGTGGAAAAGACTTCACTGCTCCTAGTGACCAATTGGGTTTAGCTGCCATTGGATCAGGTGGAAAAGGAACTTCCGACATCAGCAATGCCTATCAAAATGGAAAAAACAGAGTCGTTGCACTTTGTGATGTCGATCCCGCAAA
This sequence comes from uncultured Flavobacteriaceae bacterium, assembly GCA_913020685.1. GTDB lineage: Bacteria > Bacteroidota > Bacteroidia > Flavobacteriales > Flavobacteriaceae > UBA8316. Next base: position 1,124 of record CAJWAY010000106.1, on the reverse strand, counting down.
TGCCAAAAGCGCTTACACTACTCACGCTGATGTAAATAAATACTTAGATTACAGGGAAATGCTTGAAAAAGAAAAGGATATTGATGCTCTTACCATCTCTACGCCTGATCACAATCACGCCAAAATTACCTACGATTGTATGAACAGAGGCATTCACGTTTATGTTCAAAAACCTCTAACCCATACCATTGCTGAAGCTAGACTCTTGGCACAAACTGCTGAAAAAAACAAAATCGTCACCCAAATGGGTAACCAAGGAGGATCAAGTATTGGAGTTCCAAAAATTCAAGAGTGGATTGACCAAAACAAAATTGGAAAAGTACACACTATTTATGCATGGACTAACCGCCCAGTTTGGCCGCAAGGGGTTAATCATCCAAGTGCAAACGTCGCTAAAAAACCCGATTCATTAAATTGGGATTTATGGCTTGGTACTGCCAAATCAAAACCTTATTCTCCGGGATTACATCCCTTCGATTGGAGAGGTTTTTGGGAATATGGAACAGGTGCTCTTGGCGACATAGGATGTCATACTCTCGATGCACCCTACAAAACACTTCAGTTGGGCTATCCAAGCAGTGTAGAATGTACAGCTACGAACGTATTCAAAAAGATGTGGACCCCTGAATATACTCCAGAAGGATGTCCTATTTCCTCTATGGTTACATTGGAATACAATAATTCCCCACACAATAAAGATGGAATCAAACTCATCTGGATGGACGGAGGTCTTACACCCACCATTCCCGAGGAAATAGAAGATGAATTCATCATGAACTTCGACATGGGTAACTCAAGTGGAATAATGATGTTAGGCGCAAAAGGGGTAATTACCTCAGAAATTTATGCCAACAATCCCACTTTATATATCAAGGGTGAAGCCCCAGTGATTTTTGATACAAGTAAACAACCAAATGTAAATCATTTACATGCTGCCACTTGGACTGAAGCTTGTAAAGCTGGATTTAATAGTGTCGAACACAAAAATTTGACCTCTTCATTTGATTACTCAGGACCCTTTACCGAAACAGTAATTATGGGGAACCTTGCACTTCGTAGCAGAGACCTTAGAGAGTTTGTTAAAACACGAAAAAATGGCAGTAAGATGATGAAATACTTCGGTA
>CAJWAY010000105.1 GCA_913020685.1 uncultured Flavobacteriaceae bacterium | reverse complement strand
CTTTTTTTAACTGGCTTATCCAAACCTTTAGTGCAACGTAAGCTCCTGCAAATCCAGCCCAATAACCAAAAGCAGCAACTCTTTTTCCTGTCTCTTGTGTCAAATACTCAATATCATATAGAGTTCCACCACCGCTTTTAAATTTTTTCAGCAATTTTTTACCGGATACTTGTCCCTTGAAAGCATGTCCAAACATTATATGTGAATGTTTCAACGGTTTTTCATTATTTGGTAGTTCCTTAAGCCCAAATATAATTGCATCTTCTGGTGCACTTTCCCAAGAGCCAGCAGAAACAATTTTGCATCCGGCATCTTTATAGTCTTTTATTGAAATTATCCTTGTATTACTTGCCTCAACAGATACTTTTATACCGTTCTGAATTAATTGAGTAGCACCTTGAGGGGTTAGACCAACCCGTTTTTCGTTTTCACGATGTTCTGCTCTTAGCCATAAATGTTTCATTTGATTTCATTAATATTCTTTTTGGACATAATTTCATTCAATATTTCATCAGAATGTTCTCCACAAGATGGTGGAGGGTGCCTGTAGCTTACAGGTGTTTCGCTAAACCTAACGGGGTTGCCAATTAACTCGACAAATCCGTTGTCAGAATTTTTATTCTGCATTTGAATTTTCATCTCCCGCCCGGATACCTGATTTGAAGCAAAAACTTCCGATAACTTATTTATCGGACCTCCGGGGACCTTCATTTTTTCCATTCTATCAACTAGGTAGTCTTTCTTATGCTTTTTTAGTTCCTGTTTTAAGATTGGGATCAACTGAGACCTATTAGAAACGCGCATAATATTTGTCGAATATTTCTGGTTTTCACTCAAATCTGATCGGTTGATGATGTCACAAAATTTCTTGAATTGTTCGTCATTTCCTATGGCTACATTGAGATGGCCATCGTAGACCTCAAATACTTGGTAAGGTACGATATTAGCATGCTCGTTACCAACCCGATCTGGATCTTCCTTTGAAAGAAGATAATTAGTTCCCATATTAACAAGAGACGCTATTTGAGCATCCACTAAAGCGATATCAATACTCTGCCCCCTTCCTGATTTGGATCTATGATTGAGAGCAGCGAGAATAGCAGTGCATGCATAAAGTCCGCACAAAAGATCAGCAACCGCAACGCCAACCTTAACAGGTTCTTCATTGGGGCCTCCCGTTATGCTCATCAAGCCACCATAACCTTGCGCAATCAAATCATATCCTGCTTTGTGGGAATTAGGGCCATTTTGCCCGTATCCTGTAATGGAACAGTAAATAAGTTTTGGAAAGTCTTTAGAAAGCGACTGATAATCTAAACCAAACTTCTTAAGACTTCCGACTTTAAAATTTTCTATAAACACATCGCAGTCTTTCAAAAGTGTTTTTATGATTTTCACATTTTCCTCTTGAGAAATATCAAGGCTGATCGATCTTTTGTTTCGGTTTGATGCCAAAAAATAGCCACTTTCATTGGAATCCTGACCGTCTCTATCTTTCATAAATGGCGGCCCCCAATTCCTTGTGTCGTCACCATTCCCCGGTTTTTCTACTTTAATCACGTCGGCCCCATAGTCTCCTAATAATTGGGTACAAGTGGGTCCGGCAAGTATCCTCGACATGTCTAAAACTTTTACACCTGCTAGAGGTCCAGTATTAGAGGGATTTGAGTCATTTTTTTTGTTCAAGGCTATACTCCGCGCTAGTTTGCGTGTAGAATATAACGGAATGATGATTGGTGAACAAAAACTTTTGTCATTTTTGGGAAATAAAATAATATTTTAGCGCTTTAATAAACTTTACAGGAGCAAAAAGTTGATCAAAGAGGATTTCAGTACTGTAGTTAGAAAGGTTCGAATTTTTAGTGGAATAATACTTTTCGCTTATGTAATCATGCATCTATTAAATCACTCGGTTAATCTTTTTTCAATTGATGCAGCTGACTCCATAAGGATAAATTATTTTCGACCTATATGGCAAAATCCTGTAGGACTTTTTCTGCTGTATGGTTCTCTTTTGGCACACCTTATACTAGGTTTTGGATCTATCCTAAATAGGAAGTCATTTAAGATGAAAGGTAAGGATTGGATACAGATCGTATTTCCTGTTTTAGCATTGCTATTTTTAGCCCAGCACATTGCTATAAGTTTTATCATAACAAAAATTTTTGGGGGAGAGGAAACATACTCACTATTTTTCGCAGCAATGAATACCGAAAAACCAAGTGACTTAATAATGGGAGCAATTTTTTTCTCTTTGATGACAATCTTCATTTGGGGTCATGGTGTAATCGGTTTAGATGCCTATTTAAAACAACAAGCGATACACCATAACCGTTTTACATTTTATTTGCGTTATCCTGCGCTTTTTCGTTTTGTTTACTGGTTTGTACCAATTGCAGCAGTTTTAGGGTTTCTATCAGGTTTAAGAAATATGAGTTTTATTGCTCAAATCCAATCATTTGAATTGGGTATGCCGATCCCTAACTATCTTGGTTCAATTATTTTCAAGTATATTCCTCAGGAAGCGTTCCCAACTATTATGCAAGTGGAACCTTTAGTTATGAAATACTATCCTCTTTTTGTATTATTTGTAATTTTAGTATGCTTATTCAATGTGGTCAGAGCTCGATTTTTTGGAAGGATCATTGTTAGCTATCCAGGAGGAGAAACTGTGTCAATTCCTAAAGGTACTTCTATCTTAGAAGCTAGCCGTAAAGGAAAAATCCCACATCAGGCTATATGTGGAGGAAGAGGAAGGTGTACTACTTGCCGAATAAAGGTCACAGATTTTAGTGGGGAATTAACTGCTCCTAGTAATCATGAAATAAAAGCAATTGAGCGTGTAGGGCTTGATGACAATGTAAGATTAGCTTGTCAATTAAAACCAACTAACAACATATCAGTTCTACCACTATTAAATCCTGAAAACACATTGGAAACAGTTAGGAGTGCACGTGCTCTAACTGGTAAAGAACAAGAAACGGTAATACTTTTTGTTGATCTAAGAGATTTCACAAAGTTATCTGAGAAGAAGCTGCCATACGACGTAGTCTATATTTTGAATAAATACTATGCGGTCTGTGGTGAAATTATAGAGAAAAACGGTGGTCGATTGGACAAGTTTATTGGAGATGGGATAATGGCTATTTTTGATGCAAATTCAAAGACTGATATTAATTCAAGAAATGCCGTGATCTCAGCTAATCAGATTTCAAAAAGTATGAAAACACTTAACTCAGAATTGAAAACTGATTTTTCTGAAGATATGAGGTTCGGTATGGGTATTCATGCTGGAAGTATGATTGTCGGTATGATGGGCTATGGAAAAACTGTTACAGAGACGGCTGTTGGGGATAATGTCAATATCGCTGCAAGGTTAGAAGAGCTATCTAAGACTTACCGGTGCGAGCTAGTAGTGTCCAAGTACGTTGCGGATAAAGCAAAGGTTGATACAGATAAACTTAAGCCAAAGTTAGTTGATATTAGAGGCAGAAAAGAAGCGCTAGAGGTATTCACTTTTGAAAATGCTGCTGATATTTTAGTTTAGATTTTAGAAGTAAGCATCTGATTTATAATATGAATAATACATGGTATGATGATACCTTAATTAATAGGTTTAAACAGAAAGAGCATCTAAAAAATAACCGTAAATGTGATGTGCTTATAGTAGGGGGAGGTCTTGCCGGCTTAAGCCTATTGTATAAACTTAAGAAAAATAATGTTGATGCAGTATTAATTGAAGAAAACCATATTGGTAGTGGGGCGTCAGGACGTAATGGTGGCTTTTGTCTTTCTGGATGGGCACAAGATTACGATGTATTACTTAAGTACTTATCAGAAGAGGAGGTGCTTACATTGGAACAGATCGCAGCTTCTGGTGTAAAATGGATGAAAAAAA
>CAJWAY010000104.1 GCA_913020685.1 uncultured Flavobacteriaceae bacterium | reverse complement strand
GGGTTGGGTTTGAGCATCGACATATGACCCATTCTTAAATTAATTGAGATTTGTGGTAATTGGACAATCCCATTAATTAATTACGGATTTTGTTTTTTACAATCCTGAACACAGTAATTATAACCTTAGTAGGTTCTGAATATTCAAATAAGAATATCTCATTAAATGACCACCCCAGTGTGATCTTTATCATGACTGATGATTTAGGCTATATTAATGCAGAAACTTTTGAAAATAATAAAAATTGATAGTTGTTATCCGAAGTAAAGTACATCTATAATTATTTAATTTTACGGTTTAAACAATCTCTAATAATTCTTAATGTTTAGTTCAATCATTGATTTAATCAACCGAATTGATAACTCCTCCATTAGTGGTCAACGCAAAGAATTAATAAAGCCATTGAAAGAATATTTATCTTTCAAGATCAAACACAAATCAGTGGTAAATATTAACTTTATATGTACCCAAAATTCACGAAGAAGCCAACTCTGCCAAGTTTGGGCAAAGATTATTGGAGATTTTTATGGCTTGAATATAAATACTTTTTCCGGGGGGGTTGAAATTACGGCTTGTAATGAGCGAACGGTTAACTCATTGTTCCATCTAGGATTTAATATAAATAATCTGGGTGGAGAAAACCCTTACTATGAAATTAAGTACGCTGATGATAAAACACCTATAACTTTATTTTCAAAACTTTATAACGATCCACCAAATCCCAAAACTCACTTTGTGGCAGTAATGACCTGTAACCATGCCGATGAAAAATGTCCCTTTATTCCAGGGGCAGAGAAACGAATTTCGTTACCTTATGAGGATCCAAAAGCTTATGACAATACAGCTGATGAGGCCAAAATTTATGATGAGCGGTCCATTCAAATTGCTACGGAAATGAAATATATATTTGGTGGATTATTGGACTAAAGCCTTTACTTCACTGGCTCCGTAGTACATAGCTCCAATTAATGAAACCACTTCTTCAGTCAGCTCTGTTGCTGAAAGGTTTTGAGATAAGCTAAACTTAGAGCCGTCCATGGATACAAGATAATTCTTTTTTTGATTGAGAAAAATAGCCGTATGCAGTCGATCTCTAATTACATATTCCAAAGTCATATCCTTGCCATTGTAATCCTGTAGAAAAGATTCGATATCTTTTATACTGGTGTACAAAATTCGCTTTTGCCTTTCAAAATTCAAATCAGTTCTTAGCCTTAGTGCATCAAAGAAAAATTTTTGTTCTGCAATTGTTAAACCGTTATCAGGGGAGTCGGTGTCATTTATGTAATCCTCCTGGCCAAAAGAGTTGCATCCTATTGAAAAAAAAACAGGAAAGAATACTAACCAATAGCCTAATTTAATCCTTACCATGAAAAAACTATAACTTTCTTAACCATATATTGCGATATGAGACAGGGTTTCCATGATCCTGAAGAAAAAGTCTTTTGGGTGTTTTAGCATTCCTGAGTTTTGGGGAACCTATATATTCAGTAGTTCCCTGAATTTCAACATTATTTTGTACTAACACCCCATTATGAAAAACTGTTAAGGTCCCTTTTTTAATGCGATTGCCTTTTCGATCATAGATCGGTTCGTTGAATATGATATCATAACTTTGCCATACGCCTGGGGGTCTGGAAGCATTGACCATTGGGATAGACTGTTTATAAATCGAAGCCGCTTGACCATTTGAATAGGTACGGTTATTATAGCTGTCCAATACCTGTACTTCATAAACCTTTTGAAAAAAGACACCGCTGTTACCTCTTCCTTGTCCATTTCCTTTTACCTCTGTAGGGGTTCTCCACTCGATATGGAGTTGAATAGATCCAAACTCTTCTTTGGTTTCAATCCCACCTTTCTGTTTTACGGTCATGGAGCCATCGGAATTAATGATCCAATGTGCAGGCTCACCATTGCGAGCATTGATCCACTGAGAAAGGTCAGTCCCGTCAAAAAGTACAATGGCATCGCTGGGAGGGCCAGATAAATTTCCAGGATTTACAACCTCAGGAACCGGTTCCCAAAGCTCTGTCATTTCGGGGTTCATTTTTTTTTGGGCCAGTAACGGTAGGGTCGCAATTAATAAAAAAAAGAGTTTCATGATCAATAAATTGTTGTCTAAAATATAAAAATGGGAAAGTAATGAGCTTTCCCATTCTTTAAAAGTATATTGCTATGCGGTTTTCTTTTGGCTTAACTCTACGAGTAATCTTAAACCAAAAAGTATAATCAGAACTCCTGGAAGTATTGCCATATTGTAAAGGGTATCCGAACCGGAAGCATCCATGTCCATGACCAATCCCATAGCCCATAGAACGATGGCTACGGAGAACATGCCATATCCACCCATCAAAGATAGACCTAGTGCTCCACTGTTTGGGATTTTTTCTGCAACAAAAGAGAGCATGGTGGGCCAAAAATAACATACCCCAATGGCAAATACAGCCGCAGCCATAAATGACGCAACTCCAGTAGCACTGGACAACCACAATAAGCCTAAAAAAGAAAATACTGCGGAAAATAATAACATTTTGGTGATGCTTAAGCGATGAATAACATCTCCCGCAAAAAGTCTACCTAACATCATAATTCCATTTATGAAAGCCAATACCAAAATTGGGTTGGATACCGTTTGCTCTAATAAAGAAGAAATTCTTTGAGTAGTGGCCAACTCGGTGGAGGCTGTCAATAACATACAAAAACTAATGAACCAAAATAAAGGATTGACAAAACAAGCTTTAAGCATATCACTGTAGGAAACTCCACTGGATACGCGTTCCGTTGGAGGAAATTCTTGTCCTCTAAAAAGATAAATGTAGATAATCAGAGGAATAAACAGGGTGCCCACCAAGACCATCCAACTCATACCCATCAGATCAATGAGCAAATAGGCCAAAATACTTCCGATTACGATTCCCCCTGGGAACCATACATGAAAGCGATTGAGCATTTTTGTTTTTTCTTTGGGATATAGGGCTGCAATGAGTGGATTACAGGCAGCCTCTACCATTCCATTTCCAATTCCAATCAATAGAGTACCTGAAAATAACATCCAAAAATCTCTTGCGAATAAAGTCAGTATAATTCCTCCAAGATGACCAATGAATGCCAAGTTCATGATTTTTTTCATCCCAAAGATATCTACTAAAAATCCTCCAATGATCATGGCCAGAGTGAATCCATAAAAGGCAGGTCCAAAAGCAAGCCCAATTTGTTCAAGTGTTAAGCCGTAATCATTGTTAAAAACCAGCTCAATTTTGGCACGTACCGCAAATGTCATCGCTGTTGTTATCAGCGCAAAACAACTTGCGTTAAATAGTTTAGCTCTCATAATTAATAATCGTTTGGTCTATTTTTTAATTACAATTTATAAATATTATTTAAATGAACTCTAAAAACTATTCGCTAAGATGCTTTCGTATAGTTCTTGCTTACCACTGCTATGTCCAATATCCCCTTGGTTCACTCCAATTTTATAGAGATCTGCAATGGACAACTCTCCATTTTCAAAAGCCTTCCCATTTCCACTGTCATAGGATTGATAGCGTTTTTTGAGCATTTCAGCATAGGCCGTATGGGTCAAAATATGCTCTGCAGCGATGAGTGCTCTGGCAAAAGTGTCCGCCCCTTGAATATGTGCGATAAGAAGATCTTCCAAATCGGTGGAGTTTCTCCTCACTTTTGCGTCAAAATTGATGCCTCCCCCTTGAAGTCCCCCTGATTTTAGAAAAACCAACATGGCCTCGATGGTCTCGTAAAGGTTGATGGAAAACTGATCGGTGTCCCAGCCGTTTTGGTTGTCTCCTCGGTTGGCATCGATACTTCCCAACATTCCTGCATTGGCAGCTACTTGCAGTTCATGTTCAAAAGTATGCTGCGCTAAAGTGGCATGGTTGACCTCTATGTTCAACTTGAAATGGTCTTGCAATCCATACTGATTCAAAAAGCCGA
>CAJWAY010000103.1 GCA_913020685.1 uncultured Flavobacteriaceae bacterium | reverse complement strand
TCAGAATCTTTACCCTGAGCAGTTATTTTATTTGAAAGATAATTAAAGTTAAGTTGGACAAAAGTGCTATTAGAGAAATTATAAGTACTATTTAAATTAAAACTATATACATAGTCATCTGTATTTATAATATGATCGTCAAATGACCCTTTAATTATGTAATAGTAAAAACTAGTTGAATAAAAAATCTTTAATTTTTTACCTAAATTATATTCTCCACCATTTTCTCTTCCAATTACTTTAGCATTTCCCACATTTGAATAAATACGATTCAAAATTGTGTCATTGTATACTGTATTAACCCTATTAATCAAATCTTTAACAGAGCGATAATATATTCTAAAAAATCTACTGTTCCCATTTTTAGTTTTTTTATTTATTCCAAACTCTATTTGGTCGATCAGCTCAGGATGTAAATTGGGGTCACCTTGCTCAAGAGTTTCAGAGTGTTCTCTCTCAGGAAAGGGATTCATTTTGAAGGTAGTAGTGCGCTCTATTCTTTTGCTGTAAGCCATATTAATTGAAAGATTTTCCTTCAGTTGGTAATGAATACTGGTAGAAGGGAAAAGCTTAGTAAAATTCAATTTAAAGCTTTCATCTAATTGCCCGGTTTTATCATTTAAAGACAAATTCCGGTCCATATTTTCCATGCGCAAGCCTGCGTTAAAATTCCATTTTTCAAAGGTGATATTATGTTGAAAATAAGCAGAATGTATGGAACGTTTTAGATTTACTTGACTCGAAAACTCAGGGACTAATTCAAAAAGGAGTGATTCATTGTTTTTTCTTTGATAGATAAAATCTCCGGTATGATCTAGATCCCTGTATTGGTAACCAATTTTTAGATTACCTAGGCTCAAGGGCTTGAAAGTATAATCTAGATTGATCCGCATGCCGAAGAGCGGATTCTCGTTGGTATTATATTCATCTTGATAGATAATTGAATTGTCGGGGTAACTCAAATTTCTATTTGTAGTAGGTCCGCCCAAAAGAGTGTATTCATAAAGAATGGAAGTGTTGAGCTGAGCTGAATTTTCAAAACTATAATCGTAATCCAAACTCCCCAAAACAAAATCACTTTTTCTGATCCTCAGGTTCTTATTGTAATATTGAAACTGGTAGTCAATTTTATCAGTGATGGCATAATTATTATAATAGATAATATCGGCAGTTCGTTCTTTGGTTCTTTTTCCAACATAAAGTCCAAGTGAAAATAGATTTTTATCAGAGGGCTGATAATCTGCGGTCAGTCGACCTGAGTAATTGATTTCGTCAAAACTTCTCTCCCCATCAGAAGGAAATCGGGTGTACTTATCCTCTATTATAGTATATACGTCTCCTTCTCTTCTTCCGGAAAGGTCATTTCTTTGAAAGCTCAAACCGGATGAAAAATTCCATTTTTCACCTACCGTGTTGTAAGTGATGTCTAAACCGAATCGTCGGGGGGGATGAGCGTTTTCATAGTCTTCGATTGATGGAGCTCCCAGGAGGGTATTGACCTGAAAATAGTCACCTTGTAGTGTATTTTTAAGGGTTATTATGTTAATGATTCCTGCCTTTCCCTCTGCATCGTATTGGGCAGAAGGAGCAGTGATGATCTCGATATTTTGGATGCTGTTAGCTGGAATTTGATTCAATAAACTGTTAATATCAGACTGCACAGGTTTGTTGTTAACCAATACCACTAAACCAGAGCTTCCTCTAAAGTTGATTTCACCCAAGCTATTAATTGTAATTGAAGGTAGGTTTCTGACGATATCCATTCCTGTACCACCCTTAGCAATTGAATATTCACTGGCTGAATACACTTGTCTGTCAATTTTATTTTGAATTGCAGAGCGTTGAGTGTCTACTACCACCTCACTCAACAAATTTTGGGTAGTTTGTAAGCTTATTACTCCCAGATTAAGAGTAGTATTTTTTTGAACACTTATGTTATCTTTAACTATAGTCTGATATCCAAGAAATGAAACTTCTATTATAAAGTCCCCATTAGCTGAGATGGTGAGGATAAAACTACCGTCTGGTTTTGAAATGGTTCCTTCCAAAATCTTACCACCCTGTTTTAAGATTATTGTGGCATATTCAATGGGGTTGTTAGTATTTTTGTCTAGTACGATCCCCAAGATTTGACCCTGAGCGCAGAGGGATGTTAAACAAACGAAAATGAGAATCACTGCACTTATTCTACACATCGTATTTACTAGGTTTCATTTAAAATATTTTAAAAGATTTATGGTTTTCAACATCAATTTCTATGTAAAAATAATATTTGGATTTATTTAAAATGGTAAAGTGCATCTTTTCTTCTTTCAACCAGTATTTTTAGTTTAGCCATCACTTCTGGTGAAATATCTTCAAGTTGTCTATTTTTTATAATGATTGAGAATGATGTCGAATCCTTCACCATATTTTCTAGGGCATTGGAAGTAATGACTTTTATTTTTCCTTTAGAGTAAAACTGACTGGAATAAGATTTGAAAGGAAATGCATAAAAGCTCGATGGTTTTACCTTGGGGTGAAACACCAAACTTTTGTCTGTGCTATATGAAAGTATCTTTTGAATAGGCTCCAAAAAATAGACCCCAACCAAAAGTATGGGTAACCCCGCAGCGACATACATAACGGTTTTTTTACTTTTAAGTGATGACCAATGATCGACAATTAAAAGGGCAATGGGAATCATTACAGGGAGGGTATAAGTATGGATCAAACTTTTTGAAAAAGTGAAGAAAAAAGGCGTCCACAAAACCCAAAGCCATAGGAAAAGTTGCCAAGGGTCATTCCAAACTTTTTTCAAGCTCTCTTTAAGTCGACCTAAAAGTACAATGGACCAAGGCAATGCACCGGCCAGCAAAAACACCCATATGATTCCTAAGGGTTGTTGTTTTGGGAAACCATATTTATCCCCTGACCAAGAGGGATCAACAAACCGCAGAAAATGTTCTCCCAACAAGAAATAGTCTGTAAACCCCGGGGAATTGATTTCCATAAGCCAATACCATGGCAGGGCCATTAAAAGTGTCAAGAACCCTCCTAATATCCAAGGAATTTCAAAGATTCTTTTCAGGGAAATTCGATGGCGAAGGCACCACAGGAATAGGGGAGGGAAACTCAGCACACAAATGATTGGGCCCTTGGCTAGCAACCCTAAACCAATTCCCACAAAAAAAAGCAATCCAGGGACTGTTTTTTTTTCAGAATTTAGAAATTCCCAGAACCCCAACATGTTTAAACCAATAGAAAATGAGAGCATCATGTCGGTGGAGAGGACTCCGGCGTGTAGAAAAAACTCGGGGAGTGTAAAAAGTACAATCCCAGGAACCAAACCATTGATTTTTTTTTGGTGACCATAAGGGATCAATAAAAAAGTGATTAAAATTGCAATAATCCAATAGGGAAGCCTCAGGGCAAATTCAGAATCTCCCAGCAGACTGATAGAGCATGCAGATAGCCAAGTCGAGAGTGGAGGTTTAGCCCAAAAGGGTAAACCGTAATCTATTTGTGGGACAATCCAGTTTCCAGTTTCAGCCATCAATCGGGCAACTTCTCCATAACGAGCTTCTGTTTTGTCTGTCAAAGGAATGATAGCGTTGAAAAAAAGGCGTATTCCTGCCAGAACTAAGAATATCAAACCATAAGGTGACCTAAAATCCTTTTTAATTTTTTCAGTAAGACTCAATTTTTGTACTTTTTTGATATTTTAAAAATATCCCACCACAAAATAAAAAAATACATTGGACTGACTCTAGAATCTGGTGTATCAACCCATGCTTTTAGTGGAATTTCCTTCAAGTGATTTTGAATCTCAGACCTTCCGAAAAGATGGATCATTCTAAAAAAAATTTCAACATCAAAAAGCCATTTGGAAATAAAGGGTTCATCGAATATTTTTTTAGCTGTTTGAAATTCAAAAATTTTACAACCGCATTGAGAATCGTAGACACTCAGTTTTAAAGTATTGGAAATTGCAGTAGCAATTATTCTCCCCAACAGGAATCGATACCATTTCCTTTTGATCTGATTGTCCAGCTTTAAAATTCTCGACCCAAAGGCCAATAC
>CAJWAY010000102.1 GCA_913020685.1 uncultured Flavobacteriaceae bacterium | reverse complement strand
AAGAAGATTTTGACCAACGAATGAATTGGTGGCGTGAGGCCCGTTTTGGAATGTTTATCCATTGGGGTGTATATGCAGTCCCGGCTGGAGTTCATAATGGTTCAGAAATAGAAGGATTAGGAGAATGGATACAGCGTTTTGCCGAAATCCCAATATCGGAATACGAAAAGTACGCAAAACAATTCAATCCCATAAAATATGACGCTGAACAGTGGGCAAAACTTATGAAAAAAGCAGGAATGAAATACGTAGTCATCACCTCAAAACACCATGATGGATTTGCACTTTGGGACTCTAATGTTTCAGAATATGATATAGTAGACTTTGCTCCCTTTGGTAAAGACATTTTAAAGTCTTTATCACTGGCCTGTAAAGCCGAGGGAATCAAATTTGGTTTATACCACTCCATTATGGATTGGCATCATCCCCAGGCACAAGCCAATAGTGAACCAAAATATGATTACCAAAACCATCCAAATCAAGAATTTCCGCTGTTCGTTGAAAATTACCTCAAACCCCAACTCAAAGAATTGATTGATAATTATGATCCAGACATTCTATGGTTTGACGGAGAATGGATCAATGATTTTACTCATAAGATGGGATTGGATTTGTATCAATACGTAAGAACTTTAAAACCCAGTATCATTGTCAATAATAGAGTGGACAAAGGAAGAAAAGGGATGGGAGGAATGAACAGAAAAGATCAGAGATATGCTGGTGATTTTGGAACACCCGAGCAAGAAATTTTGGAAGGCACCGCCACAATGGATTGGGAATCATGCATGACGATGAATGATACATGGGGTTATAAGTCTTTTGACCACAATTGGAAATCCGATGAGGTATTGATTCATAACCTTGTGGACATCACAGCCAAAGGGGGGAACTACCTTTTAAATGTAGGTCCAAACTCTGAAGGATTGATTCCAGAGAGCAGTATCAAACGTTTGGAAAAAATGGGACAATGGCTTGAAGTTAATGGAGAAGCTATCTATGCCACTCAAAAACTAAACAAAGTATTTAAACAAGGTGAAAATATTCGGTTTACCAAAAAGAAAAATAAGTCAAATTATTACGTTATAGTTTTTAAGCAACCTGAAAATGAATTGAACGTTCATTATATCCAACCATATAAAAATAGTAGTGTCCAACTATTAGGTTATAAAGAAGATTTGTCTTGGACCTATGAAGAAGAATCCGGGTTAAAAATTCAAATTCCTGAGGACATACCTGGAGAGATTGCATGGACATTTAAAATCAACGGTAAAGAGATATAACTAAACACATGAGAATCGATTCACATCAACATTTTTGGCAGTTTGATCCGGTTAGAGACTCATGGATCGATTCTTCAATGGAAAAAATCGCTAAAGATTTCGAAACCAAAGACTTGAAACCCCTTCTCGAACAATCTAAAATTGACGGTTGCGTGGCTGTTCAGGCTGACCAATCTGAGACCGAAACCGAATTTCTACTTAAATTAGCCGAACACAATCCATTTGTTAAGGGCGTAGTAGGTTGGGTAGATTTATCTTCCAATGACCTTTCAGAACGGCTCGATTTTTATTCAAATAATCCACTCTTCAAAGGAGTAAGACATATCCTTCAAGCAGAAAAAAAAGGTTTTATGTTACAAGATTCCTTTTTGAAAGGTATTGATCAACTAAAGGATTTTAATTTAACTTATGATATTTTGATATATCCTCATCAGCTTCAAGAAGCTACGACTTTGGTTGAAAAGAATCCGAAACAAGCTTTTGTTTTAGATCATTTAGCAAAGCCATACATTAAAGATCAAAAAATTAAACGATGGGCATCTGACATCAAACAGTTGGCCAAAAATAAAAATGTTTTTTGTAAGGTCTCTGGGATTATTACTGAGGCTGATTGGAACAACTGGCAAGCTAAAGATTTTGAAAAATACCTGTCGGTAGCTCTGGAAGCATTTGGCTCGGACCGATTAATGTTTGGTTCGGATTGGCCCGTTTGTTTATTGGCCGGAAGCTATCAACATGTGTTAAAGATCATCGATTTATTTATTGAGGAACTAAGTCTAGACAAACAAAATAAAATTATGGGAGAAAATGCAATCAATTTTTATAAGCTATAAAAAATGGATTTAAATCTTGAAGATAAAATAATCATCGTAACTGGTGGATCAAAAGGAATCGGTCACGCCATAACTAATTTATTAGCAGAAGAAAAGGCTATCCCATTTATTGTGAGTAGGGATGAAAAGACCATCCAAAAAACCATTGAAAAAATTGAAAAAAAGGGGGGCAGGTGTTCTTATGCACTGGCAGAATTAACAGATCCCCAACAAGGGAAGGAAGCGGTGGATAAGGCCATTTCCGAATTTGGCACTGTTCATGGCCTGGTAAATAACGCAGGAGTCAATGACGGCGTAGGTCTTGAAAATGGAGATACAGAGCAATTTGTTAATTCTTTAAATAAAAACCTCGTTCATTATTATGTCATGGCACAGGCTTGTTTACCATATCTAAAAGAAAATAAAGGTTCAATAGTCAATATAGGTTCAAAGGTTTCTCTCACTGGGCAAGGAGGAACATCAGCCTATGCTGCCGCCTGTGGCGGAAGAAATGCCCTAACTCGTGAATGGGCAGTTGAATTGCTCCCTCATTCAATACGAGTCAATGCTGTTATTGTGGCCGAGAGTTATACTCCACTTTACGAAAAATGGATTAATACCTTCCCAAATCCAAAAGAAAAATTAAATCAAATCGAATCTAAAATTCCTCTAGAAAAAAGAATGACCACACCAGAAGAAATTGCCAATACGGTAGCTTTCTTACTTTCAGAAAAATCCAGTCATACTACAGGACAATTACTTTATGTAGATGGTGGTTATGTTCATTTAGATAGATCACTAATTAAACAATAATGAAAAAAACTGTTGTATCAAAACAAGTCTTACTGCCCTTTATTCTTATTACCTCCCTATTTGCCCTATGGGGTTTTGCTAATGCAGTGACCGATCCTATGGTTCAGGCGTTCAAAAAGGTACTGGAATTATCAAATTCACAGGCTGCTTGGGTACAAATGGCTTTTTACGGGGGTTATTTTTGTATGGCCCTACCTGCAGCGCTGTTTGTTAGGAAATACTCATACAAAGTAGGAGTGCTAATTGGTTTAGCACTTTATGCTAGCGGTGCTTTACTTTTCTATCCTGCTGCTATCACAGAGCAGTTTTGGTTTTTCTGTTTCGGATTATATATATTAACTTTTGGACTAGCTTTTTTGGAAACAACTGCCAATCCATATATTTTGGCTATGGGTGATAAGGCCACAGCTACTCAGCGTCTAAACCTTGCTCAAGCTTTTAATCCATTGGGACTTATTCTTGGGCTTTTGGTTGCCCAACAATTTGTGTTAAAAAAATTGCAGTCTGATAATATTTCCGATTTCAGCACTCTGGATGCAGCAAAAAAAATAATGATCAGAACGTCTGATTTAATGGTTATTAGGGATCCCTATGTCATTTTGGGATTAGTTGTAATAGGTGTATTTGTATTAATTACAGTTTCTAAAATGCCTCAGGCCAAAGACGATGGAGAAATGGCACCACTAAGTTCTACTTTTAACAGCCTTTTTCAAAATGTAAATTATCGCAACGGAGTAATCTCACAGGTTCTTTATGTAGGAGCTCAGATTATGTGCTGGACATACATCTATCAGTACGCAGAGGCCATTAATATTTCAAGTGAAAATGCAGCTAACTACCAATTCATATGTTTTGTTGTTTTCTTGATCGGTAGGGCCATTGGCACCTACCTGCTTAGATATATCAATTCGGGAAAACTTCTTTTACAATTTGCTATAATGGCAGGAGTTTGTGTTTTGGGAACAGTTTTAATTGAAGGAATTTTCGGGCTTTATGCTTTGGTAGGTATATCTTTTTTTATGTCACTAATGTTTCCCACCATTTATGGAATTGCACTACAGGATTTGGATGAGAAAGAATCAAAAATAGGAGCCGCGGGTCTGGTCATGGCTATTGTAGGGGGTGCACTAATGCCAAAGCTCCAGGGAATGGTCATTGATC